>CANQYR010000047.1 GCA_947628125.1 uncultured Bacilli bacterium | reverse complement strand
CTGTAATATCAAAACGATTTTCATTATTTGTAAGTGTAAGAGGTTGCTTCAAATCAAGAACTAAAATACCATCAGGCATATAATCATTAACATCAACACCATTTATTGTAATATTTCCTGTTCCACCAGTCAAAATAACCTGCGCAACAGCCTTTTTTCTTCTTCCTGTTGCACTCCAACTTTGCTTTGCCATATATTCCTCCTAATCCACTTTCAATTCTATAGGCTTTTGAGCAGCATGCTTATGATCAGCATCACGATACACAAACAACTTCTTACCCATTGCCCTACCAAGACGATTATGTGGAAGCATACCCTTAACCGCACGCTCCATCATCTCTTCCGGATAACTCTCAAGCATAACCTTTGCATTACGCTCTCTAAGACCTCCTGGATAACCACTATGATTGTAATACATCTTATCATTTAACTTATTACCAGTTAATAACACCTTAGAAGCATTAACAATAATAACATAATCACCACAATCAACACTAGGTGTATAAGTAGCCTTATGTTTACCTCTTAAAATGCTAGCTGCCTTAGACGCTACACGGCCCAAAGCTAAATTAGATGCATCAATAACATACCAATTACGCTCAACGTTTTCTTTTTTTTGCATAAATGTACTCATATTTTTATTCCTTTCCAAACATCCTTACAGCAATTTGCTTTCCCAAGGCAAATAACCAAAAAGATATAGAAAATGTACCATTTAAAATTATATGCTAACATAAACCCAAAGTCAAACAAAAAAAGCATATTTCTAGCTTTTTTTTACCAAATTTAACGTTTTAACAGCACTTTTAGGTGTCATCTCACTATAAATTGTTAAATACTTCTTAGCCACAATAACAAAATCCTCATAACAAATCTTATTCAAAAAACAAGCACAAACAAACTCATAAAAAGAATAATACATATCTAATAAATCATAATCATCAATATCAACAAAAACCTTATAATCATAACTCAAATCACAAAAATTAACCGTCTGAAAATACTTAACCATCTCCCGCATAAAAACAACATAATTTTCTAACTTATCGGCATTCATTTCCTTTAAACTATCATTACATATCGAATTTAAATAAACCCGAAAAATCTGAAACAAACTAGAACACTTAGAATAAACAGAAGGATCAAAAATACTTAACTCATTAGAACCAGTCCGCATCGCCACAATTAAATTATTAACCTCCACCTGAAAATTAACAAGCAAATCCAAAATCCTTGCATAATAACTACTTTCATTATCAACCAAACTAAGCTTCGACTCTAACTTATTAATACTATCCTTAAACAAAAAAGAAAAAAATAAATTCTTATGCGCCGAAAGACTAAACAAATACTCGTTTTTCTTCTCAAGTAATTGACTTATCTTTTCCCTAACCTGTAAAATCCTCTTTTTCAAAGCCATCTTATCCTCATTACTAAAAAAATATCCCATCAAAATCACCTACCTACATAATCATTAATCTTACACACTAAACTAAGCTGTTTGTTTTGAACATCATAATCATCATTTAAAATAGCCCGATCTAATAACTCCTTTTTAAGCATCAATAATTCATCCTTACTAAAAAGTCTTATATTATCATCACTATGCATAACAATATCATAAGGCCAAGATTTTAACTTCTCATCCTCTAAATTAATTAATTGCTGACTAAAATAATTATATCTTTCAAACGCAACAAAAACCCTTAAAACACGATTAAACTTATCATAAGACCAAGTTTTAAGTAAAGCCTCATCCAAAATATCCATTATGCTAGAATAAGACCCAACCAAATTCAAATTAGCAACATCAATCGCCACATCACTAACATCAAAAGATAAAGGTGCCTTAAACGAAACACATATCAAATAAGCCTTCATCTCATGAATAACATTAGCATAAAAAAGCAAATTTTCTAAAGAAACATCATCATCAAGCAAATTTAAAATAACCCGTTGCACAAAAGAATAACACTTAAAAACATTCTCATAAACGTTTTCATCGCCAATAAAAAAATCCTCTAAGCCCCGTTGCATCTCTAAATTATCAATCATCCTAAATAAGTCATTTTCCAAATCAAACAACACATCACGATACTTCTTCTGCCAAACATTCAAATCTTCCTCTTTCGGCAAATTCTTCTTCGCATCCCAATAAGCTTTAGAAAAAACTGATCCATCTAACAAAGTATTAAGTAAATCAATTTTTTCTAAAGAATTACTAACCTTTTCCTTAAATAATTGATGCTTAAAATCTATTAAACAACGTGCCTCTTCACTAATCCATAAACTCATTTTTTCACCCCCCAAAAAAAAGCACATTAAAATAATAGCACAAAAACCAAAAAATAGAACCAAAAATTGACCTTTAAAACAAATTTTTACACAAACATAACACCTAATACTTAATCTCCATTAAATATAAGCCCCAAGCAGGCGCACAAAAAAAAGTTTTACAACTAGCTAAATTAAGCGAAGATAACACATCATCTAAACAAGCCTTACCACGCCCAACATCTAATAAAGCACCAACAATCTTCCTTACCATATACCGGTAAAAACTCTTCCCCAAAAATTCAAAACATAAATAATTTCCATCCTTATATACCTTTATATCATTAATCACAGCCTCATAACAATCCCGATAACCAGATACAAAATTACGAAAATCATGATGACCCACAAACACCTTAGCAGCATCCTTAATCAAACCAACATCAATATCATCATACATCACATACGAATAAGAACAAACAAAAGGATCTTTAGGTCCCATATAAACCTTATATAAATACCTTTTTTCTAAAACCATATGCCTAGCATGAAAATCATCATCAACCAAAACAATACTATTAACACTAATGTCACTAGGTAAAAGCCGGTTCATCTTATACATAAGTAAAGCACCATCCATCATAACAGACAAATCAAAATGCACACACTGATCTAACGCATGCACAAACCTATCCGTTCGCCCTGCCCCATAAACATGCACAAAACCAGCATTAATCTTACTTAACACAGACTCCAAACGACTTTGAATAGTATCCATATCATTTAACCTTTGAAAACCATAATAATGACTACCATCATAACTTATCCTTGCTAAATATCTCATTTCACACCTCGGTAAATAGCCTTAAGTGTCTCTAAAAAAGTAACTTCATTAGAAACATCATGACCACATTCATTTAAATAATTAATAAGCTCCACCGTATAAATAGGAAAAGAAAGACGCAAATCATAAAAAGAGACAACCTCATATTTCTTACCACTAAACAATCCAACTTCCTTAACAAACTCACTTAAAACATTCAAATTCTTTTCCATTAAAAACACACAATAACCCTGCTTATTAACTAAATTCCTAACTAACCTTTGAAAATAATCTCGCTCCTTCTTAATCAAAACACCAAAAAAATCCTTCAAAACCAACACCTTATCACCAATAAGTAAAGCCCTAGCAAGCCGAAGTTTCAAACGCTCCGCATCACTTAATAAAGAACAATGAACATCATAAACATCACTAGACAAACAAACAAGCTTCAAAACCTTCATAACCTTATCTAAAGAAGCATAAGACTCTAAATAACTTCTTACAGACCTCTTATCAATAATCTTATTACAACTAATAACATCATAATCTTTAAAAAAACCCTTAGGAACATTTACAAGCGCGATCACCTTATTACTAACTAACTCTTCGGCCACAAGCATTTCTCTAACTCCTCCTTACTATAACAAATATTATCTAATAAACCATAATACTTAAGCTGCAACGACAAATCAACATAAAAAGGCAAAGAATAACCAATAAGCTTCATAACCTTTTCCTCCAAAACAATACTATGACTTAAACCCTCAAGACCAACCATATTTTGATATAACACATAACAATAAGAAAAAGCTAAAATATCCTCAACATCTCGGCTTACATAAAACAAATGACAACCACTATCCATAATTTTTTTAAACAAATTAAGCCTTTCTCTTCCATCAAAATACAAACTAACATCATCTAAAAAAAGCCACGAACAACTACTTGCCACACTCAATATTTCCTTTTCCATTACAAAAGCATTTTTCTTACTAGGATAATAAAAAGAACCATCAACACCACTTTTTTCTAAAGCCTTCAATAATAAAGACTTGCCACTTCCTGAATAACCTAAAACACATATAGAATCATAAGACAAATCAATATTAATATCCTTAATTAAAACCCTAGATCCAATCTTAACCGTTAAATTCATACAACATCACAAACATTATAATACAAAAAAAAATAGACTTTTACCAGCCTTATTTTTCTTCATCAGGTATCTTTATAATAATTTCCCCTGGCAAAGAATACATATACCTTTCCCTTGCATAACGGGCAATATAATCACTATCATGAAGCTTAGTTACCTCACTATTTAAACTTTCCTCTTCAGCCAATAACTTTTCATACTTTAAAGTCATACTAGCAATCATCTGCTTGTTATTCATTATTGTCAGCCAGTCCTTAAAAATCGAGCCCACAAAAAGAAACAATACGCCTACAAAACATATCGATAAAAAGAAAAATCTTCTCCGCGCTTTATAAGACGGTTTCTTCACATGTAGCCCCTCCAATCCTAAAAAAAAGTATAACATAAAAAAAGTCTATTTTCTATTCCTCTTCAAAGAAATAAAATTAGACTTTACATTTTTTCGTAAATAAAAGAATAAAAAGAAACCAAGAAAAATAAAAAACAAAAAATAAATATGAAAAATACCCGAACATATAACATATAAAGAAAGTAAATAACCCAAAACAATATCTAACATAAAAACAAAAGTAATCAAAACCTGAAACAACTTATTAAACTTATTAACAACCAAAAAATGAAAATAAGTTAAAAAGCCAAACAAAAAACCATAACAAAAACTAAAGAAAAAACACCATAAACTTAAAGAACTTGACATCACTTAAATAACTTAGCCATAAAACTTTCTTCCTTAGCCTTACCTTTTCCATTTAATAAATAATTAAAACTATCAATATGCCCCTTAATCCTAACCTTACCATCATGCGTATCAAGCTTTAAAATTTCCAACCCACTTCCCTTTAAAAGTAACATACCCATCGTTGTTTCCATCAAAAATTCCTCATTATCAAAACTACTAATCTTCTTAACTCCAGTCAAAAAAATCTCTTTTCGATCTACAATACTAACCTCATGACCTGCTACTTCAATACTTTGTTCCATATCATCACCCATAAAACTATATGCATCTAAAAAAAAATTAGAACTAAAATTCTAATTCAAAAGGATGATTACTACTTCCATAATCAGAATAATCCCTATCAACTATTTTAACATCACTTTTTAAATACACCACTGGTCTAATGGTATAATTATAATCGGTTCTATTATAACTAACAAAACCAGACGAATGAATATATGATACATAGCTAGCATTTTCAGGTCTTGGAATAGGCATTATTGTCCATTGATTACTACTTGGATCATATAGCCAATCACTTGTTGCACAATTATCAGTATAATAAAGCCGAATTGATTTTCCTAAACATACATCTCTTACATCCATACCGACAGCATACCCAAAATCACTCGGATACATTAAGCCAACCTTACCAATCCATGTCTTATTTCTTACTACAACATCATTACAATAATCACCACCCTTTGCCTCACAAAGCTCCTTACCATTATGACTACTTCGCTCTGATCCATAAACAACATTAGCATTAAACTTTTCATTATTTTCAAAAAAATTACTAAGCCATCCTTCATCTATAGTACCGATATTCCATTTAATATTTGCTATCATATTTCGTGCGTCATCCTTTATTCCCACAGTTTCCCAATCAGGACATGTTTCTATAGAAATACCAGAACTTTTATAACATCGATTTGATCCAGTACGCCTATTTAAATATTCATCATTTAATACTTTTTCGATAGCTGCTTGACTCCATTCATTCACTCCATAACCATTATTTACACCTCTTTCAGAACTATCCCATGAATAACTTTTTTCGAACTTATCTCTTATAATTTTCAAATGACTTCCCAATGTTTCTATATTTTTACCATCTTCACTTACCTCAGTTACATTATTCATGACGCCAATTATTCGCCATGTTTCACAATTTTCTCTACTTTCATCACAATTAAAATACACATAATTATTTGGTGTTAATCCAATATACCTTAAATTTGTATCATATGTATCATCATAAATTAAATCATCATCTTCTTTATTAGCAAAATAGCATGCAGCACTTTCTAAACCTGAATCATTACAAATTTTTTCTTCTTTACTGCCAAAATAAAAGGAACAAGTTGTCTTACTATCACTTAAATTAATTACCTTAAAATTATTCCAATTTTCATAGTTCCATTCCACTAACGCCCCATTTGTACAATCTGACCTTAAAAAAACAACCCCTTCTTCATTATTTTGATTTGGCATTGTATCAAGTTTTTTGCCACTTTGATAAAAAGCAAACTCTACACCATCATACAAATCATCAGTTACTGACATTTCACCAACAAAGAACAAAAATAAACAACCAAAAACTAATACCATTATTATACATATTTTTTTAATATTCATTTTTTATTCACCACCATACTCTAATTCAAAGGGATGCGTACTACTTCCATAATCTTCATAATCTCTATCAATTATTTTAACATTACTTTTTAAATATACTACAGGTCTAATTATATTAACAGAACTAGCATCGTTAGAACCAAGCTCTCCACCATGGGAAACAAAAAAAACTCTATTAGCCTCCAAATAGTGAGCAACTGGGGTCATTGTCCATTGAGAGTTAACCCAATCCATATGCAGCCAATTATAAGATTCACAATTAGCATCATCATAAGAATACATAGATATTCCTAAACACTTGCTTCTTGCATCACCTCCGACTGCATATCCATAATCCGACGGGTACATTAAACCTACCTTGCCTATCCACGTATCATGCCTTGTATCGGTATCATTGCACTTATTACCACCACCATTTTTAATGCAATTATCTTTGCCATTATAACTACTTCGTTCCGCTTCATAACTACTCTTTGCTATCCATTCATTAGTATTAAAACCAGCAAAAGTTCCGGTATTCCATTTAATATTTGCTATCATGTTTCTATACTCTTGTTTAATACCAATATTTTCCCAATTAGGACAATTTTTTTTATAGACATTATTTCCACCATAACAAGACAAACTACTACTATATCTTTTTAAATACGGCTCATTTAATAAGGATCTCAAAACTGATGTACTCCACTCATTTACTCCATAACCCCCATTATCACTTACTGAACTATCCCAAGAATAAGAACCAATAGCACTGTTTATTATTTTCAAATGCGTTCCAGTTGTTTCTTCATTTTGACCATCTTCACTTACTTCTATAACATTATTCATAGCACCTATAATACGCCATTTATCATCATTAAAGTATACATAATTGTTTGATGTTGATCCAACAAACCGTAAATTAGTATCAATTGTATCATCATAAACTAAATCTTCTTCACCATTTAAAGCCTTATTTGCAAAATAACAGGCACCACTTTCTAATCCTGAACCACCACATACCTTATTTATTGGCGTTGTAAAATAAATCGAACAAACAGTTTTAGTTTGTTTTAAATTATTAACTTCAAAATTTCCCCAAGCATCATTGTCCCATTTTATAGTCACACCATTAGTACATTCACTTTT
>CANQYR010000046.1 GCA_947628125.1 uncultured Bacilli bacterium | reverse complement strand
AATATGACCAACTAATACCTTCATTAACACCAAGTAAAAAAGCCTTTTATGTTACCTGTGATGGATACGTTACTATAAATGATGGAACCGGCGTTGTTCACATTGCACCTGCCTTTGGTGAAGATGATGCCAAAGTATGCGCGAAATATGACCTACCAATACTAAACCCGGTAGGTAAAGATGGCTGCTACAAAGAAGGACTTTGGCAAGGAAAATTTGTTCATGATACCAACGATGAAGTAATAAACTATCTAAAAGATAACCAAAAACTATTTAAAAAGCAAAAAATAAACCACGAATATCCTCATTGCTGGCGTTGTGATACCAAACTTATATATTATATGGTTCCAAGCTATTATATTAAAGTAAGTGAAATGAAAGAAGACCTACTAAAAGCCAATGCTAAAGTAAATTGGTACCCAGCATATGTTGGCGAAAAAAGATTTGCTAATTGGCTTGAAAATGCTCGTGATTGGAACGTGTCAAGAAGTAGATACTGGGGTAGCCCAATTCCTTTTTACAAATGTTCATGTGGCCATAGCACAATGATAGGTAGCATCAAAGAATTAAAAGAAAAAGCCACCACCAAAATAGAAGATGATCTTGACTTACATAAACCATATATTGATCAAATTCAAATCAAATGCGAAAAATGTGGTCAAAATATGACGAGAATAAATGATGTCTTAGACTGCTGGTTTGACTCCGGGGCCATGCCATTTGCTCAGTATCATTATCCTTTTGAAAATAAAGAACTATGGGAAAGTCAATTTCCTGCTGACTTTATCTGCGAAGGAATTGATCAAACAAGAGGTTGGTTCTATACCTTACTTGTTATAGGCGTGTTTTTAAAAGGCTGTGCTCCATATAAAAACGTTTTAGTAAATGACTTACTATTAGATGCCGAAGGTAAAAAAATGAGCAAAAGTAGGGGAAACATCGTTGAACCATTTTCTACTATTAACAAATATGGAGCGGATACCGTAAGATTTTATCTTCCTTATGTCTCACCTGTTTGGACACCCCTAAAATTTAATGAAGAAGGCTTAAAAGAAGTATACTCCAAATTCTTTAACCCTTTAAAAAATACATATTCCTTTTTTCAAATATATGCAAATACTGATCAAATAGACACCGATGAATGTTTTATACCTTATGAAAAACGTGAAGAAATAGATTTGTGGCTATTATCAAAATATAACAACTTAATAAAAAATGTCACTAACTATTTTATGGAGTATGACTTAAATAAAGTCGTTCATGCCATTTCTGCATTTACATCCGAAGACTTATCCAATTGGTATATTAGAAGAAATAGGAAAAGATTTTGGCAAACCAATTTAGATAATTCTAAAAAAAGTGTTTACATTACCACTTATGAAGTATTAGTAGGCTTAGCTAAATTAATTGCCCCAATCACTCCATTTATAGCTGAAGAACTATACCAAAATTTAACCGGTAAAGAAACAGTTCATTTAGAAGATTATCCAGAATGTAACCAAAAACTAATAAATACTAGTCTCGAAGAAAAAATGGACACCGTAAGAGAAATAATTAAATTAGGTCGAAACATCAGAGAAGAAGTCAAAATAAAAGTAAGAGAACCACTTTTTAATGTCTATTTAGATGGCAAAAATAAAAGTTTAAAAAGCTTTACTAATTTAATAAAAGAAGAACTAAATGTCAAAAACGTCATCTTAATTGAAGATATTACCGAATATATGCATTTAATTATTAAACCAAACTTTAAAGAAGTAGGTAAATTACTAGGACCTAAAGTAAAAAAATTCCAAACAGCCTTAGAAAACCTAAGTAGTGAACAAAAAAAAGCATTAGAAGCAAACAAAGATATTGCCTTAACTATTGATGATGAAGAAATAACCGTAACACCTAATATGGTTGTAATAAATATTATAGCTAAAGAAAACTACCATGTTGCTATGGAAAATAATAACTTCGTCATCCTAGATACAACAAGAACTAAAGAATTAATACTAGAAGGTATCGCTAGAGAATTAGTAAGTAAAATTCAAAATCTTCGTAAAGAGAAAAACTTAAATGTTGCTGATCGAATTACTATTTATTATGAAGATAACAAAGACATTGATGAAGTAATAAACAGTTTTGCTAAATATATTCAAGATGAAACATTAGCAACAAAATTAATAAAAAAAGATAACTTACCAAATAAATTTACCTTAAATGGTATAAATGTTGCTTTAGACTTAGAAAAAAACGGTTAGCCGTTTTTTTATTTTAACTCCAAATAAATATCTTTTAAAAACAAATGATCAGTAATTGCCTCTTTATTATCAATATTATATAACGTATCACTATTAATTAAAAAATAAGTATCAAGTAAATAATCTTTGCCATCTTCACTAACAGGATCATCCCAAGTTAAATCAATATGTAACCATTGTCCATCTAAATAAACCGCATTCCAAACATGGCCTTCCAAATTAGGATCGTCTTTTGTAGTTGCCACCTTAAAATTAGAAAGACCAAGTTTATTTAAAAATAAAGCCATCAAATCCGTGTAGCCATTACAAGTTGCATATCCTTCAAATAAAGGTCCATACGCTAAAGAAGAGTGATAATTACTAAAGCCACTATCCTTTTTCTCTTCATCATATTTAGTATTATTAATAATATAATCATGAATAGTTTTAATTTTTTCTCTTACATCCATTTGCTCATTTAATAAATTATCATATAAATAATCAACCCGCCTATTAATTTTTGCAATCATATCATCATCATAAAAATAAGTAACATTAACTGTTATCTCACCCGATTCATGAATAACTGTTTGCAAATTTTTAAAACCATTATAAGGATTGACAAAATTATTTACATGCGTCATTAACGCTTCATCTTGACTAATTTCTCTAACATCATTAAAACAATCACTGTATTCTTTTGCACAATAAAAACTAAAAGTATCAAACCCACTATTAACAATAGTGTAAAAAGCATTTAATATATCTTGCTTACTAAAAACTAAAAAATTAGAAATGTTTTGGACAAATAAAAACTCATCCGTTTTTTTATAATCATTACTAGGTTTATCTAAATAAGTATACTTTGGCTCTACAAGTGGCATAATAAAATCTAAAATAACATCCATTTTCATAAAAACTGCCAAAATAAGCAAAAAACATAACAAAAAAACAATAAATTTGCTTGCTTTCATATAAACCATTCCTTTAATAATTTTAGCAAAAAACTAATATCCTCACAATCAAAAAACGTAAATTTGACATTTTAAAAAAATATGTTAAAATATAACGCATTAGAAAAGGTGACTTATGGGATACGAATTAGAATTTAATGGGGCTGATTTGCCATTTTTAAGTAAGAACTACCATGTGCAAGTCCACGCCAAAGAAGAAAAAATTGACTATAACATTTTTAATTTAAAAGAAGAATATGAAGTAACTAAAAATAATAAAGGTGGAGAATTAATATCACCCGTTTATCAAAACATTCAAGACTTAAAAAAAGAACTAAACACTTGGCTTATCAAATTAAAAAAAGCAAAGGCCTACATAAGCTATGAAGAAGATAAAAACATCGGCTTTCACATTCATGTTTCCAAAAACTTCCTAAATAAAGACTTTCAAAAATACCTTGATCTTTTAAAATTCTTAGTAGCCTTTAAATACGAAATAAGTAGTATAGCTAAAGGTGATAATAAATACTTAAGACCAATGGCTGCTTTAGAAGTTTTGTCATTAACAAAAGATGTTGTATATAAATTTATGCTCGCTGATGAAAAAACATTAACCGAACTAACCAAAAAAATATATCCAGTTCGCTTTACCAAACAAACAATGGAACTTCGCTATTTTAATAGTAGCTTAAACTTTGCTACTTTAGAAAAATACATTGACTTTACAACTGCTTTAGTTAAAACCTTTGAAAGCGACTATGATTATGACCTAATCAATTACTATTTCATTAATCAAAATGCTAAAAACAGATCCGCAAGTTTTAAAAAATTACTTTCATTATAAAAAGGAATGCTAATTCATTCCTTTTACTTTTTTAGTTAAACGTGATTTTTCTCTGTCAGCTGTATTTCTTTTAATTAAACCTTTACTGACAGCTCTATCAACATATTTTTGTACATCAGCAAGGAGCTTCTGCGCATTATCTTTATCATTAGATAAAATCGCTTTGTCACAATTCTTTATTAAGTTGCGGACACGCGCCTTAAGTTCATGATTATTTTCCGTTTTCTTAGCAATAACTTTAATTGCCTTCTTGGAACTTTTAATATTAGCCATATTATCTCCTTTCTTCTTAACGTCTTTAATTTTATCAAACAAATAAGCATTTTACAAGCATAAAATCAATTTTCTAAAGCCTTTTTGCTAACTAAGACATAGCTTCTTAATAAAAGTCCTGCTCCTAATTTAATACCCCCAAAATAACGAACCACAAAAATAGCTCGATTTTTACATTCTCTTTTTTTTAAAAGCTCATAAATAGGTAAGCCTGCCGTATTACTAGGCTCTTTATCATCACTCTTGCCAGCTGTATTTTCTAAAATAAAAGCATAAGGAATATGTTTTGCTTTTTTATGCTCCTTTTTTAAAAGTTCTAAAATATCTTTTACCTCTAAAACCGAAGATACTTCATAATAATACGCGATAAACTTCGATTTTTTTAAAACTAAAGTAGCTTCATTTAAACATTTCATCAAATCACCTTAACAATATTATAAAAGATATTTACTTTTCATCAACCCTAAAGTAAAATAAAAGTACGAAAAGAGCTGATAAAAATGTTAAACGACAAATTAGCCCAAGTGCCAAACCTTCCCGGAAGTTATCAAATGAAAAATGCCAAAGGTACAATTATATATGTTGGCAAAGCCAAAAACTTACATAAAAGAGTAAACTCTTATTTTAATCGCACCCAAACCGGAAAAACCGCCAAAATGGTAAGTGAAATAAAGGATTTTTCCTACATTGTAACCGAAAGTGAACTAGAAGCCTTTCTCTTAGAAATCAACCTTATTAAACAATATGATCCTAAATATAACATCTTATTAAAAGACGATAAAAGCTATCCTTACATTGAATACATTAATAAACCATATCCTAAACTAAAAGTATCAAGATACCTAAACATCAAAAAGAAAGACAAAAAAATGCTTTTCGGACCATACCCCAATGCCTATGCCGCAAGAAAAATAGTCAACCTTTTAAACCGTTTGTATCCCTTAAAAAAATGCCAAGGGAATCCCAAAAAAGTATGCCTATATTATCATATAGGAGAATGCTTAGGTTATTGTGAAAAAAAGCCAAGCCAAGAAGAAATAAAAAATATTGAACAAGAAATATTAGCCTTTCTAAATGGCAATGACAAAATTTTAAAAGATAAAATTATTTCTAAAATGAACACCTACAGTGAAAATTTAAACTACGAATTAGCTAATGAACTAAAAAAAGAATTAGACTATATAAACATTGTTTTAGATAAACAAAAAATTACCATTAAAGATCTAACCAACAAAGATGTAGTTGGTTATTATTTTCAAAATGGCTACATAGCCGTACAAATTCTTTTTATAAGAAATGGAAAAATAGTTGGCGGTCATACCGACATCTTCTCTGTTATATCAGATTTAGTAAATGATATGGAGCATTACCTAACAGCCTTTTATCAACGTCATGAAATACCTAAAGAAATATTGCTTTCTAAAGAAATAAACACAAACATCCTCCAAACATATTTCCAATACAAACTAATAAGCCCTCAAAAAGGTCAAAAAAAGCAATTAATTACCATGGCTAATGAAAACGCTAAAATAACATTAGAAAACGAATTATCTTTAATTCTTAAAAAAGAAAATGCCACCATAACCGCTAATGAAGAACTAAGAAAAATATTAAAACTAAGTACATTAGAAAGAATTGACCTATTTGATAACTCCAATTTATTTGGCAATTGGTCAGTTAGTTGCATGGTAGTCTTTAAAAACGGTAGTCCCGCCAAAAAAGAATACCGCAAATACAAAATTAGCTTTGATAAAAATGATGATTATAATATGATGAAAGAAGTAATCTATCGTCGTTATCAAAGAGCTTTAGTTGAAAAAACAGAACTACCTGAGTTAATAATTGTTGATGGAGGTATAAATCAAATTCATGCCGCTAAAGAAATTTTACAATCTTTAAACTTAGACATTAAAGTATGTGGTCTTAAAAAAAATGATCGCCACCGCACCAATGAATTATTAGATGGCGATAATGAAACAATCATCCCAATCTTAAAAGATAGTAATGTTTTTCACTACCTAACTAAAATGCAAGATGAAGTACACCGTTATACCATAAATTATCACCGTTCTATACGCTCTAAAGGATCAATATCATCAGTATTAGATGATATAAAAGGAATAGGTGCCCAAAGGAAAAAAACACTTATCAAAACCTTTGGCAGTGTTAAAAAAATGCAAGAAGCCCCATTAGAGGAATTAGAAAAAATTTTACCGCATGACATCGCGTTAACATTGCAAGATTATTTAAAATCACGCAAAGATAGCTAAACGTCAATTTTTTGCCAAAAATATCACTAGAAAATTGACAACATTTAATCAAAAATGTATACTTATACTAATGATAGGGTGGCAAAAAAATGAAAATAAGGTATAAAATAACACTTACATTTATCTTAGTTTGCATTATGGCATTAGTCTTAATGGACTTTAATTACCACAGTTATCTACAAAAAATGGAAAAAGAAATAGCCATGGTAAAAATAAAATCAGGCTTATCAATTAACTATTTAGATGGTAACATTATTGACACTAATGAAGAAGTCAAAGAAATTAATTTTTCCATAACTAATGCCTCAATGACAAATTTATATTACTATATAAAATTAAATAATGTCACAAAAACTGAAAACATAACTTATGAATTACTTGACTTAAATAATAATGAAGAGATAACTGATTCCTTTGCTAAAACCGAAATCAAAACCCAAATAAAAATAGAACCAGGTAATACCCAGCGTTACCACTTAAAAATAAACAACCCTAAAAAACAAAACATATATGCCGAATTACAAATTGATACAATAGCTATTGATCACTCTATAAAAAATATTTTATTACAAAATAATAAAGCCGAAATTCATCCCGAAATGACCTATGATCTACCAGAAAAAGAAAATAAAGGATTAATTGAATATCAAAGTGAAGAAGGAAGCACCTACTATTTTCGCGGTCAAAACGAAAACAACTATATTTCCTTCGCAGGCCATCTATGGCGCATTGTCAAAATAAACCCTGATCAAACAGTAACCATTGTTTTAGATAACTTATTAGAAGAAGAAATGCCAATCTATCAAAACAATGAATATGAATCATCATCCTTTTTAGAATCAGACTTATATAATTTTTTAAATAGTTGGTATGAAAAAAATTTAAAAGAATATGATGAGTTTATTGCCAGTGCCAAATACTGCACAGACGATGGAGCCATGAGCGAAGAAGAAGGCACAATATACTACTTACCTGAACAAAGAATTTTTAAAGAATATAGCCCAGCTTTGACTTGCCCAGGAACAGTTATAACCTCTAAAATAGCTTTACTAACAGCGGATGATGTAATGATATCAGGTGCATCAAAAGAAGAAAACAAAGACTTTTATTTAAACCATGCCCAAAGACAATGGTGGACAATGACATTAAATAAAAAACAAAACAACCAATTTTATTACATAACAGTAGGTAGTGATGGAACCTTATATAAAGATAACGTTGAAACTAATTCCTATGCCATTAGGCCAGCCATAACTTTGATAAAAAAAATAAATGTTCAAGGTAAAGGAACAATAGATGATCCCTACACATTGACATTAAGATAGCAAAAGGACTGTAAAGGTCTTTTTTAATTTTAATTGACATAGGGGGGGGGGGT
>CANQYR010000045.1 GCA_947628125.1 uncultured Bacilli bacterium | reverse complement strand
ACAAGCTGCTCCATCTGGATACATCAAGCAAGCACGATCTTCACTACTACCAAAATACAATGTACAACTTGTTTTTGCTTTATTTAAGTTATACACCGATGGCACCCAATTATTGCTATCCCATTTTACTGTTGCCCCATTATCACATTCTGATCTTATAAAAACTACTCCACTTTCTTTTAAAGGTATTGTATCTAATTTTTGATCACCATTATAAAAGGCAAACTCTGTACTATTATTTTCATTGTTTATTTTATCTTCATATCTAGTTATGCTTTGATAAAAAAATATACCAATGCTTAATATGCTTAGAAAAACTAATGTAACAAGGTATTTTCTTTTTATTATCAATTCTTTGTTTTTTAGTTTCATACTATTGCCTTTCTTTCTAACGTATTGTAAGTACGTCTCTACTTTATAAGTATCACATAACCTTTGCGTATTGTCAATACGTGTTTTAGCTTTTGACTTAAAAACTCATGATAATCTAATAACATGAGGTGAGTAAATTGCAAATTAATGTAAATAATCATAAACCAAATGATATTATAAAATTCATGAGGCAATCAACAAATTTAACACAGGATGAGTTTGCTAAGGCAATTGGTAAATCTAAAGCTTGGCAACAATCAAATGAACTGGGAAGAAGTAACTACTACTTTAAAGACTTGTTAAAAATTGCTAAAACTTTTAATTTTGATATTATTATTAAAAGGAAAGACTAAAAAAAACTGCTATTTTGCAGTTTTTACTTCGTTTACTAACCAGGCCATAATTAATTCTACTAGATAGTTTTGTTCTTTTAATGTTAATTCTCTATATTTTGGAATATGATGCCACTTGTTTATACAACCTCGGCAACAGGTCGCGGTTGCATGCTGGGCTTTGAAAACAGGATGGCCTTTCATTGGGGTTTGGCTTCCATCATTTAAAGGCTCTTTTTTAGCTAGGCGTTGCTCTACAAATTTTTGGGCATGTTCTTTGATAACTAAATAACCTTTTTGTTTTAAATATTCAATGTCTTTAGAGTTTAAATGAAATGATGAACGGAAATGACTTTTTTTTAGTTCTTGTAATTTCTTTTCAATCATTTAATTTGTTCAAACCTTTTAATAATTGTTTTAGTACCTAATATTTGCATTATATCATATAGATTTGGGGTTTTAGATTCACTTGTTAAAGCAACTCTAATAACGGTTGAAACATCGGCAATGTTGCCTTTATATTTTTCCATGTTTTGCTTATATTCTTTCATGTTAGATGCATAACCTAGTTTATCACACATTTCTTTCATTTTATTAAACCAAATTTCTTCTGAATCATTTTGATCATAGTAATTATTTATATAGGTATTTAAAATATTTTTTATTTCTTTATGGTCAGTTATTTTTTGAAAATCATAAGTTGGGTCTGTAAATAATTCATCAAACATATAATAAATTTTGCTTTTGACTTCACTATAGTTAGCATAGTCTTTGCGCTTTTTTTCGGTATTTCTTTCGATGTTAAATGTTTTTATGGCTTTATCTTTATTATTTTTTAAAACATCATAAAACTCTTGATCATATTCTTTAGCCCAGTTTAAAGTATTATTATACATTTCTTCGGCGGTAATTTTGCTTAAGATATTTTTAGAAATATTTTGAAGTTTTTCCATATCAAATAAAGTTCCCGAAGTTCCAACTTTCGAAAAGCTCATAGGAAAATTATCGATATCCTCATCTTCATGATCTTGATACCATTGTTCAAAATTAGAATTGGCTATGGTCGCTAAATAAAGCATTACAGCTTGATTAGGTATCCCCATTTGATGATAGAAAGATGCAGCAAGTTCAGGGTCTTTTCTTTTGGATAATTTTCTAATTGTGTTTCCTTCTTTTTTATTTAAAGGCGAAAAATGAGCATATGTTGGTACTTCAAAACCTAATGTTTTAAATAAATTAACATGAATTGGTAGAGAACTTAACCATTCATCCCCTCTAATAACATGCGTTGTGTGCATTAAATGATCATCTATTACATGAGCAAAATGATATGTTGGAAGACCATCATTTTTGATTAATACTTGATCAATATCATCTTCGGGGAATTCTAATTTTCCTCTTATCGCATCAACGATGGTTATTTTTTTATTAAAATCACCTTGATTTTTTAAACGAATAATAAAAGGTTTATTTTGATCTAAGTTTTTGGCAATTTCTTCTTCTGATAGAAAACGAGATCTAGCCCATTTGCCATAGTAGCCTATTCTGCGTTTGGTTTTTTCCTGTTCTTTTCTTATTTGTTCTAGTTCTTCTTTTGTTGTAAAGTCTGGATAAGCAAGGTTTTTTAATAGTAATTCTTTCGCGTATGTTTGATATATTTCTTTTCTTTTGCTTTGAATATAAGGACCGTATTTTCCTTTTTCTTCCTCTTCGTTTATTGGTCCTTCATCAAAGGTAAAACCAAATTGCTTAACGGTTTTAATAATTTTAGAAATGCCATTTGCTACTAAACGCTCCTGATCAGTATCTTCAATACGAAGATATAAAATACCATTAGTTTGTTTGGCCATTTTCCTAGCAATTGATAATTGAAATAGATTGCCTAGATGTACAAAACCGGTAGGACTTGGGGCATATCTTGTTACTATGGCGTCTTTTCCTAAGTTACGTTTGGGGTATTTTTCTTCATAGTATTTGGTATCATGTGGTAAATTAGGTAATAATCTTTCAACTAAGTCTTTATTCATTTTTTTTAACTCCTTTAAAATAAAAAAGGGATTGACCCTTTTTCTTTTTGTTTATTTTAATTTTTTTTTAATTACTTGTCAATATTAACAAACCGAATTGTTTTCATTACTTGATCTAAAACGGGTTTATCATAACTATCAGTTTTAACATTAGATATTTCTTCAACATAATTATAGCCTGCGATTACTTTACCAAAGGCGGCATAGTTACCATCTAAGTATGATACATCATCACTTGTACAGATGAAGAATTGACTTGAGGCAGAGTCGTAATCATCAGATCTAGCCATTGATACTATGCCCTTTTCATGTTTAAGGTCATTATTAAAATTATTGGCTTTAAATTCACCTTTGATGTTCTTATCACTACCACCGGTGCCGGTTCCTTTAGGATCACCACCTTGGATCATAAAGTCTTTAATGACACGGTGGAATATTAAGTTATCATAAAAGTGTTCTTTTACTAAATTTTGAAAATTTTCTACTGTCTCTGGGGCAATATCTGGATATAGTTCAATTAATATTACTTGATCATGATTAGTAGTAATTTTAACATAGTTAGTTACTTCTTCAGTTTCTTCATAGTGCATATTTTCAATGTTCCCTTCTTTAAATTCTTTTCCTTTACAGCCGGTGAATAAAACTAGCATGGCCAAAAGAAATAATACTAAGCAAATTTTATTACGAATTTCAACTTTCATCATGTATTTTCTTACTCCTTTATTTTCTTAAACATTGTACCATAACTAGCATGTTAATTGCAATTTATTTTCGCATGGCTTTAATGATTTTTTTGTTTTCTTTTGTTACACGGTAGGAGTCATTTATTTTGGATATGGCTTTGTTTTGAATAAAAGCGGAAAGATTATTGTTTTGGAAAAAAATTAAGGCTTTGTTAGGATATTTGATATAGCATTCGGCTAAAAGCCAAGAAATAGCCATTTTAACATAGTAATTATCATTTTTAATATTACTTATTACCTGAAATATTTGTGGAAGGTTTTCTTCTTTTAAATAATAAAGTAATATTACAACTAAGGCAAAACGAATGGTAAAAGGTTTAGGGCTTTGTAAATATTTTTCTATTTTAGGTTCTACGGCTTTATATTTTGTTTTTAAGTGAGTGGCAAAGGTATCACATGTTGCCCAGTTATCGATTTTTTTAACATATTCATCAATATATTGTAATAAATAAGGGCTTTTAGCTAATACATAACCTTTGATGTTTAGTTCTTCATAATACTTATTTGTTTTGTTTAAAAATTCTTGATGGTTGTTTTTTAGTATTTCCTTAGCTATTTTTAAAGTATCTTTAGTTCTAATTCCAATTATTTCGTACTTGGTAGATATAAATTTTTGTTCCCATTTTTGGTAATTTTTATCTTGCATGGTAAATAATTTGGTTATAAATTCTTGATAATTCATTTTTACTACTTCCCTTTAAAAGAATTCTAACATATTTTTTCCTTTTTTTAAACATCACGCATAACAGGGAATTTGTGATATATATAATCATCAGGATAGATTTTATCATATAGCTTACCAATAAAAATAATGGGTGGGATATTATTTTTTCTTAATAAGGCCGTATAAGTTATGGTCATATCGATGCTTACAATAACTATGATAATAATTGCTAAATATTTGAAAACTTTAAAATGAAGCTTGTCTAGTATTTATTAATTAAGGGATATAAATATTTAACTAATATGGTTCCTAATAAGCCCCAAAATAGCATATATAGTATAGTTGTCCGTTCATTAAGGTTTAAGAATTTATCAAAGCAGTTCCAAAAACGCACGGCAAATATTTTTTCGGCTATTAAGCTTGTTAAATATTCTCCAATTAAAGCACAAAGAAAATAGGTTTTAATTAAACTATAATTTTTGTCTTTTAATAAAATAATAAAGGTTATGGTGCCAAGGCCATAAATGGGACTTAAGGGCGTGTAGAATAATCCTTGCCTATTTGTTAAAACACCATGGCTTAGATATCAAAGTATTTCTTCATAGTAAGTTCCTATTAAACTACCTAAGATGAAGAAAAAAAAATAACTTTTTTTTAGACATATTTTTCTTTTTTTTATAAGAAGTATGGTTTTTCTTTAATATTTTATACTTGGCAAATATTGGGAATTGCTTTTTTGCAAATCTTTGCTATAATTTTAATAGAACTTATGTTTGCTTTGGAGGTGCTTGATATGAACCGAAATATTTTGTGTATTGATCTTAAAAGCTTTTTTGCGTCGGTAGAATGTGTTGAAAGAGGTCTTGATCCTTTTAAAACCCCTTTAGTTGTTGTAAATACTAAGCAAGGCTTTGGGGCGATGACTTTAGCGGTGACCCCTTATTTAAAAGAAAAAGGCGTACCTGGTAGAATTAGATTATATGAGATTAAAAAGGACATTTTTTATTATAAAGTTCCACCTAGGATGAGTTTATATGTTAAAAAAAGCAAAGAGGTTGTGGATATTTATTTAGATTTTGTTAGTAGTGATGATTTGCATATCTATTCTATTGATGAATGTTTTTTAGATGTTACTGATTATTTACATTATTATCAAATGACGGATGAAGAGCTTGCTAAAAAGATTATGGATACTATTTTTTTAAAAACGCATCTGACTGCTACTTGTGGAATTGGGCCGAATATGCTACTTGCTAAAGTGGCGATGGATAAAGAAGCCAAAAAAAATAAAGATGGCATTAGTAAATGGACTTATGATGATGTTAAAAAAAAGCTTTGGCAGATAAAACCTTTGTCTGATGTTTGGGGTATTGGTAAGCGTTTAGAAAAGCGGCTTAATAATTTAGGGATATATTCTGTTGAAGATCTAGCTTTGGCTAACAAAGATATGTTAAAGAAAAAGTTTGGAATTTTGGGAACTGAGCTTTGGTGGCACGCGAATGGGATTGATAACTGTGTTATTAAAGATCTTAAGCATGAGGTGAAAAATCACTTTATTAGTCATAGTCAGGTGTTATTGAAGGATTATTATGATGATGATGTTTTATTAATCATTAGGGAAATGTTAAGTGTTTTAGGTAAGAGGCTTCGGAAAGAAAACTTAGAATGTGGTTGTATTTATTTAGGTATTACTTATTCGAAAATAATTGGCGGCGGTTTTTATCATAGTCTTAAAATTGATATGCCTACGCAAGATGAAGATATTTTCTTTAATATTTGTAAGAATCTTTATGATCGGTATTACATAGTTCATAATCCAATTAGGAAGGTAAGTATTTCTTTTAGTAAATTAAGTGTTAAAGGAAAAATGCAGCTTAATTTGTTTCAAAGTTATGAGGATAAGGTAAAGGATGAAAATCTTAATTTAGTAATTGATACACTTCATAAGCGCTTTGGTAATAACAGTGTTTTAAAGGCAACTTTTTTACTACCTTTATCGACAATTAAAGAAAGGAATAAACAATCATGAGTTGGCATGCGTTTGAGTCTTTAGTTTCGTCTTCAAAAGTTATTGATGAGCTTAAAAGAAAAAGAAATAGGCAGATTAAGCCTATTTTGAGTGAAGATGAGTTATCAGTGTTAGAAAATGAGTTATTAAGTGCTTTATATACTAAGTCAAAAATTATTGTTCAGTATTTTTGGAATGGGCAAATTTTTTCTAAAACGGGTTTTATTAAGTTTTTAGATAAAAACGGTCATAAAATTGTTTTTGATGATAATGCTTTTATTTATTTTGAGCAGGTAATTAAGGCCGATTTTATTTAATGGTTTTAGAGTTAATAGTTTGTCTTTCTCTTAATAATTTTTGAATTTGATCGTTTTGACTTGCTATTTCTTTTTGAAGGATTTTTAGCCTTTTTAGTTCTTGTTCATATTCATATTTTAGTTTTACATCTTGGGATTTTCTTTTGAAAGTACTTTTTATTTTAGCATCGGGCAAAAATTTAGGAAACTTTTGGCTTAGTTTTAGAAGAGCTTCTTTTCTTTTTTGTAAGCTTTCTAATTTGTCTTTACATTTGTAACGGTTTTCTTGCATAAGTATTTGAATGGCAGAGTTTATTATTTGTTCGTTACAAGCGGTAATTTGATTTTGGTTTTCTATTAAAGCTTTATTAAGTTTTTGACTTACGATGTTATTTTTTAACCGATTCATTCTTATAATGGCGTTTCGAATGGCAAAGTAATGATTAGTTTTTTCCATGGTAAAATAAGTCCAGCCAAGAACTTGATTGTTTTCTCTAAAGAAGACTAAAGTTTGGTTTACTACTGAGTATACCCCACTGGTGTGATCTTTAAAGATGATGCTTTCTAAATTACCATCTATGTTAAATGTACAGGTGCCAATGTCAGTTTCAACTTTTGTTATTCTTCGTTTTTGATAATGACAAGTAACTGTTTCGTTTTCTAAAATATATTCTCTTTTTACAAGTTCATAATTTTCATTATAAACATTATGAACGCCTAGTTCTTCACTTTTTTTCATTATAACCACCTTTTTTTTCAAGCGACTAGTGGTGATTATAACATATATTTGTTAAAAAAGCAAATTTTTATGAAATGGTGTAATTTTTTAGTTTTTCTTTATCAATGCCATTTAAAAAACTGGAAACATCCATTTTCTTTTTGCCAAAAGGTTGGATTGTTTTTAGATAAATGATGCCATCTTGGCAGGAAATGCCAAGTGTTTTTTTACTTATTTCCACTATTTTGTTAGGTTCTAGGTCTTTTTTAGGAGTAAATGTTGCTTCCCAAACTTTGCATTCTTCGTTGTTTAAAAGAAAATAGGCCAAGGGTGAAGAATTTAAGCCGCGGATTTTGTTTATGATATCACAGCCTTTTTGGTTAAAAGAAATATGTTCATCACTTCTTTTTATTTCATAGGCAAAGCTTACTTTTGTTTCATCTTGCACGATGCTTTGATTGGTTTTATTTATGATGCTTGGTAGTGTTTCTAATAGAAGGTCTTTACCTAAAATACTTAATTTGTCATGTAATGTGCTTGTGGTGTCATCATCTTTAATGGGAATGCTTTTTTGACTTATTATGTTACCGGCATCCATTTTTTTGGCCATATACATGATGGTTACGCCGGATGTTTTATCCCCATTTATTATCGCCCAGTGGATAGGCGCGCCCCCACGGTATTTAGGTAAAAGTGAGGCATGAACGTTGATGGCTTTTAGTCTAGGTTTATTGATTAATTCTTCAGGTAGCATTTTTCCATAGGCACAGGTGATAATAATGTCACAATCAACATCTAATAGTTCTTTAAGATCATCAACTTGATAGACTTTA
>CANQYR010000044.1 GCA_947628125.1 uncultured Bacilli bacterium | reverse complement strand
TCCTGCGTATCAGGAAGACTAACCGTAACTTGCCTATCAAAACGACCAGGACGAAGTAAAGCTGGATCCAAAACATCAGGACGATTAGTTGCCGCAATAATAATTATACCCTCATTCGCGCCAAAACCATCCATCTCCGTAAGTAACTGATTAAGTGTTTGCTCACGCTCATCATGGCCACCACCAATACCAGAACCTCTTTGCCTACCAACCGCATCAATCTCATCAATAAAAATCAAACATGGAGCATTACGCTTAGCTTCCTTAAACATATCACGAACACGACTAGCACCAACACCAACAAACAACTCCACAAAATCTGAACCACTTATAAAATAAAATGGAACATTAGCCTCACCAGCAACCGCCTTAGCAAGTAAAGTCTTACCAGTTCCTGGAGGCCCAACTAATAAAACACCTTTAGGAATTCTAGCACCTAACTTCTGAAACTTCTTAGGACTTTTCAAAAAGTCAATTAACTCCGCAACCTCTTCCTTTTCCTCTTTCAAACCAGCAACATCAGAAAAACGTACCTTGCCACCATTCTCACTAAGCTTAGCCCTACTCTTGCCAAAATCCATTGAACCCTTGTTAGAATTAGCCATCTTAACAAAAATAAAATACGTTGCCAAAGCTAAAACAATAAGCGGTAAAACATTAACAAGAATATAAACCCAACTAATCTTACCAGGATCAGGCTTAGTCTCATAAACCTTCAAATTATTCGTCTCAGCATACTTAACAATACTAGAAACCTCAGCCTCAACTACAGCCGTTCTAAACCGTTCATTCTCACCATATGAAGCAAGCTTACCTTCAACATAATAAATACTTTCCTCAGAACTAGGCGTTATTGATAACTCCGTAACATTCTTATTGCTTATCTCCGTCATCAACTCCCCAGTTGTAATATCCTTAGTTATTACCCTACCCATACTAAGTACATTCAAAACCACGAATATAACTAAAATTAAAATCAAATAAGGGAAAATATTTCTA
Organism: uncultured Bacilli bacterium; assembly: GCA_947628125.1. Lineage (GTDB taxonomy): Bacteria > Bacillota_I > Bacilli_A > RF39 > UBA660 > Ventrenecus. The sequence continues at coordinate 7,029 of CANQYR010000044.1, read as the reverse complement.
ATCGTATTACTATTATTCGTCTTTTTCATTTCTTCTTCCTTCCTTCGTATCTATATATTATATCATACTTTTCATTTTTGTCTAAATCATATTTTGACTTTTTAACACCAAGCATCCATAACACCTTGCCACTGTTATCAACCATAATTGGAATACTATCCTTATATAAATGCGCAATCTTCTCATCAATCAAAATATCCTTAACCTTCTTATGTCCATTTAAATTCTTAACCGCCATTTTCATTCCTGGCTTTCGAGTTGTAATATAAAGCGGTAAAGATATATCCTTGCTATTTAAATGAATCTCATAATTGCTCTTTTCAACATATTCTAAAGACTTTTTAACCACATAACCATTAGATAAACAAAGCTCATCACCTAAAACATAACAATAACTCTCATAACCATTTTTTCCAAAGAAAAAATAATCACCACTAATATTTACCTCATAATCCAAAGGCAGTAAATAATAATTCTTTAAATGATGATCCAAAAATTTCAAAATACCAGATAAAACCTTCTCATTAACACAAGTAATATCATCACCATACAAAACTAGCAACTGCCTTTGTAAAAACATCTTCTGTAAAAACAAATCCAACGCCAAAAACTTACTTAAACAAATCCTTCCTTCAAACTTAATATCCTTATCTATTATATCCAAAGTCTTACTTATATATTCCCCGCATTCACCTAATTCCTTGCTAAACTTTAAAAACTTCAAATGCACATTCTCATATTCCGACTTTAAATACCGGCACACATTATGCCGCAACCGATTACGAATATTTTCATCCTTCAAATTACTCTCATCAACAAAATAAGGCACCTTATCTTCTTTCAAACCTAATAAAATATCATCCTTACTCATATGAAGCAAAGGACGTTTAAATAAAACACCCTTAAAATACTCACACTCCTTAATACCCGCCACTGAAAACAAAGTACTACCCCTTATAAGCTTCATCAAAATAGTCTCCATTAAATCATCAGCATGATGCGCTAACATAACCGAAGTAGCCTGATACTTATTAGCTAAAGAAACAAAATAATCAATCCGAAAACGCCTTGCCTCTTCCTCCGTAAAATGTCCCTTCAAATACCTATCAATCTTCGTACTTTCAAAAATAATATCCGCCCTGGCGCAATAATCACGTAAAAAACTCTCCTCTAAATCACATTTATCACGCGTTTGATGATTAACATAAGCACAAACAATATTCAAATCAAACTTAGACTTTAACTTTATCAACCTAGAAAGTAAATACATTGAATCCGGACCCGAAGAAGTCGCGACAATATAAACATCACCTTTTTTAACACCTAACAAGGATAATCACCTCTAAACAGCACTATTGTAACAAGAACTAAAAAAAGATGCAAGACTTTTTAGCACTCTAAGACAAAGAGTGTTAATCGCCCCGCAACATAACATTCGCATTAAAGTCTTCATAACAATTAGTAACCACAATAAAAGCATCCGGATCCAAATACTTAATACCCTCTTTAATAACACTATAATCGCGCTTCGAAACCAAACACATATAAAGCTTCATCTTCTTAAAACTATAACCACCTAAAACATCAAAAGACGATAAATCATAAGCATAATCATCATTCAAAAATCTCTTAATAACCAAAGGCTTCGAAGTCAAAATATACAAAACCTTACCACTATCCAAATCCAAAAAAACCTTATTAGAAACCATACTAATAACCAAAAGTAAAATAAAAGAATAAATCATCGGTAAAGGCCCAAAAACAAAAAGTGACATCAAAACAATACTACCATCAACTAATAATAAAGAAACAGATAAAGGCACATGAAAAATACTCTCCATAATTTGATTAATAATATCCGTTCCTCCCGAAGTAAAACCATTTTTATAAACAAGACCTAAACCTAAACCACTTAATAAACCCCCAAATATACAAACAATTAACGGATCAACATCCAAAACCAAACCCCTAAAACCCTTAGTCAAAGAAACAAATAATGGAAAAACAAGCGAACCAAATATCGTATTACGCGTCAAATCCTTCCCCAAAAAAATATAACTAACACCAATCAAAATAATATTAACACCTAAAATAAATAAACCATCATCACAATTAAAAAACTGGTTAAACAAAATACTAAGACCCGTCACCCCACCTGGCGCAAAATGATAAGGCTCCTGAAAAACATTAAAACTAAACGCCATCAAAAATAAACCAAATAACACCAAAACAATCCTCTTCACCTAACCACCTCGCAAAACTGACTCAATAATCTCTTTTAAATCTCCATCTAAAACCTTACTAGCATTACTAGTTACATAGCCACTACGTAAATCCTTAACCTGCTTATAAGGCTCCAAAACATAATTACGAATCTGACTACCAAAATTAACCGCTGACACATCACCCTTCAAAGCCATAAGCTCATTTTCCTTTTCCAAAACCATATTCTGATAAAGCTTACTCTTTAAAATCTTCAAAGCTTCTTCCTTATTCTTTAACTGACTACGCTCATTTTGACACGTAACCACAATATTACTAGGTAAATAAGTAATCCGAACCGCCGAATTAGAAGTATTAACCGATTGACCACCCGCCCCACTAGAATGATAAACATCAATCTTTAAATCACTATCCTTTATATCAAGTGAAATATCATTTTTAATCTGCGGTGTCACACTAACAGACGCAAAAGAAGTATGCCGCCTTTTATTAGCATCAAAAGGGGAAATACGAACTAACCGGTGCACACCCGTTTCATTCTTCAAATAACCATAAGCATACAAACCCTTAACTAATAACATCACACTCTTATAACCAGCTTCATCACCCTTTTGTAAATCAATAACCTCATATTCAAAACCATTTCCATCACAAAAACGCTCATACATCCGGCAAAGCATCATCGCCCAATCACAAGCCTCAACCCCACCAGCTCCCGGATGAATCTCTAAATAACAATTAGCCTCATCAAACTCCCCACAAAGAAAAGTAGAAACCTCTAACTCGGCAATTTGCTCACTTAACTTACTTATATCAAAATCTGCACACTCATCATCAGATAAAACCGATAAAACATCCAAATCATCCTTAATACTCTTAATAATCAAATCCACATCATTAACCATCTTCTTTAAAAAACTAAGCTCCTTATTAACATCCAAAGCATTATCCATATCATCCCAAAACGAAGGTGCATTAACAAGACTTTCTAACTTTAAAATCCTTTTCCTTTTCAAATCAATATCAAGCTTCAAAGCAATATCATTAATCTTATTAAGTAAAACATTCAACTGACTAATTAAATCCCTTTTCAAAAACCATCACCAAACTTTCATCAAAATTATAACACAACCCAAATAAAAAATCTTAGAAAAACTAAGATTTTAAACACTCTCACTCAAAGTTATCGTAACCTCAATCGTATCTTTACCACGCAAAACCTTCATCTTAACCTTATCACCAACCGTATGGTTAAATAATAAATACCTTAAATAAGCAATACTTGTAACTTCCTTGTCATCCATATGCGTTATAATATCGCCATCTTTAAGACCAGCCTTATCAGCAGGACTACCACTATTAACATCCTCAACATAAACACCATTCGTAATATCCAAATCATTTAACTTCGGATAATATAAATACTGGGCATCCGCCAAAGAACGCATTGAAATGCCAAGAAGTGGTCTTAAAATAGCCTCACCCTTCTCTAACTTCGAAGCAAAATTCATCGCCGTTTCAATCGGAATAGCAAAACCCATTCCCTCAATACCAGTTGAAGCTAGTTTCAAAGAAGTAATACCAATAACCTCACCATTAGCATTAACTAAAGGTCCACCAGAGTTACCCGAATTAATAGCCGCATCCGTTTGCAAAACACTCATCATCATATCACTAGTTGAACTATTAGAAAGTGATACACCAACCAACCGGTTCTTTCCAGATACAATACCCCTTGTTACCGTACCTGAATAAGCATCAGCATCCAAAGGCGCCCCAACCGTAAACACCGTATCGCCAACCTTCGCATCCTCACTGCTACCAATAGATGCTAAAGTATTAGCTTCCTTCTTATCAACCGTTAAAACCGCAATATCAGAATAAGCATCCTTACCCATCACCTTAGTCTCAACCAAACTACCACTAGTAAACTCAACAAAAACCGAATCACCTTTTTCAATAACATGATTATTAGTCAAAATATAAGCCTTATCACCATCAATTTTATAAACAAAACCCGTACCAGTTGAATAAAGCTCCTTCTTTTGATAAGTCCTTACAACCACAACCGCATCATAAATCTTATCAACAGCCTCACTTATACCCGTATCAGTAACCGTCACATTTCGCGTCTCAACCTGTTCACTAACCGTCTTAACAAAAGGCTCAGGAAAAAATATCATCAAAGCATATAAACCACCCGCGCCCAAAAAAAACATCAAAATAGCAATTAACCAAATCTTTCCATCATTATTTTTCATAAATCCACAATCCTTTCATAATTTAATGGGAAACCCATTTGATGTAATACCTTATCAACAGATATACTATGCAAACGTCCCTTAAGAGCCGTAATCTCATACTCAAGCTCACTAATCATCAATGCAAAATCCTTCTTCCTTAATAACTGCTTTAAAATTATAATAAGCGCAAATAAATCATGCTTGCCATAAACATATTCCCCACTAACCTTTGGAATATCAAGATGAGCATGATACAAAGTATCAGAAATATCCCGCTGCGTTTGATGATTATACAAAATATCCTCATGAGCACACAAATTTCGAAAATTAGCCAAAATAGGTAAATAAATAAGTAACTCATCACTAGAAATATTAAAATCCATAGCAATAGCCTTTTGATCATCAAGTTTTAAAATCGAATATAACTCACCAACAATCCCAAAAGACAAAATCTTAACTACAATCCATAAAGGAATATAACCATAATTATTTATATAATGCATCGTTGCCTCATGCTGACTACCATTAATCCGAATCTGCCTTTTCATCTTCCGAATCAAATCATCAACCTGACGCTTTTTCTTTCGATCACTAGTAAAGTTCTTCGCATTCAAATACTCTTTCTCCCTATATCCGTAACGCTTCGATAAATTATATGCCATAATACTTTTAATATTATTCTCAATAATCAAAATATTTTTAAAAATAATATTCCGAATATGCCGGTCAAAATGAAACATCCCATAAAGCTCATCAAAATCCGCACCCGGCAAAAAACTTTTCTTTGCCTCACTTTCCATAAACAAGAGCCGATATCCATTAAGAAAAAAATAATTCTCCCGCAAAAGAATTTCCTTTGCCTCATCTATATCATGAATAATAAGCCCCTTACTTTGAAATATACTTATCTGTTCGTCCAAGGTTTTAAATGTTTTCACCATCTTGCCCACCTCTTATCCTAAAAGACATTATATCACAAAGTTCATAAATATTGTACGTATATTTCATGTATTTTTTGTCATCATTATGTGAAAAAAATGTGAAAACAAATCCCATCCATGCTATAATCATAAAAGAGAGAAAGAAGGTAAAGTATGCCATCAATTGTTACCCATCACCTATTTGCCAAAGATATAATGCCCAAAAAAAACATCAATAAAAACATCTACTACATCTTTGCCCAAAGCTTTGATATTCTTTTTTACTATAGCTTTTTCTTTCCCTTAAAAGGAAAGCAAATAAGAACATTAGGAATAAAAGCCCAACAAGAAAAAACCGACATTTTCTTTTTAAATGCCCTTAACTATATCAAAAACAATAACCTAAAAAATAACCCTGATATCATGGCCTTTTTATACGGATCCATAACCCATTACGCCCTAGATAAAACCGCCCATCCCTTCATCATTTACCAGGAAAATAACATAAGAGGAAACCATGAAAAAATTGAAACAATGATTGATGCCATAATATACCAAGAAAAAACAAATAAACCAATATATAAAGCTAACCTAGCAAACACCCTTTTGCCCAAAATAAACTTTCCTATCAATCTAAAAAAACTCTTAGACACCACCTACGACCAAACATTTAACATCAAAGACATGGGTAAAAAATTTAACCAAAGCCTTAAAACCGGTAACTTCATCATAAAATACTTCGTAACCGATCACACAGGAATAAAAAAACAAATATACAAAATAAAAGACAAAATAGGCAATAAATATATGTACCAATATCTAGACTTTCACATAACCAACCTAGACTATCAATATCTAAATTTAGACCACCATAAATGGCACTACAAAGCAAACCCCAAAATAGTAAAAAACGACTCATTCTACGACTTATACAACACCGCTTTAATAACAGCCAAAGACCTGTTTAACCTTGCCGAAAAATACCTAAATAACCAAATAAGTGCCGAAAAAATATTAAAAGAATTTAACCAATCATACACAACCGGCTTAGACTATAAACTTAAAAACACCTGCGCAAGAGAAGATGAAAAAGACTCAATATAACTATCATCTTCAAAATTTTTTCGATCCATAGCATTTGACAAAAAACCACACTCCACCAAAACCCCAGGAACCTTTAACCTTCCATACATATAAATACTGCTAGGAATTTTTTTAACCTCTCTTTTACCATCATAAACACTGTTCAAATAAGACTGAAACTTAGATGCCAAATCATAATTAGAAGAAGTATAAAAAACCTGAGGTCCAAAATAACTTTCATCCTGCAAATAATTCATATGAATTGAAATATAATAATCAGCATTACTATGATTAATCAAAGCAATACGATGATCAAAATCACTTTTCTTACGCATCAAAGCAGAAGGCGTACCCAAATCATAATCACCATCCCTAACCATAATAACATGCGCCCCAAGCTTAACCAAAGAAGATTGTAAAGCTAAACTAATCTTTAAATTAATATCCTTCTCATATAAAGACGAAACAACCGTACCAGGATCTACTCCTCCATGTGGAGGATACTGATAAACCCAAATTTATTTCATTTCAATCTTTTCTTGTTTTCTTTTTTCTTTTTC
>CANQYR010000043.1 GCA_947628125.1 uncultured Bacilli bacterium | reverse complement strand
CTCGGTATTTAGTGCCGGCAACTAAAGAGCCCATTTGCAGTTCATAAATTTCCATATCTTGAAGGCTTTTGGGCACTTCTTTGTTTATGATTAGTCTTGCTAGTTCATAAACTAAGGCCGTTTTCCCAACTCCAGATTTGCCAATTAGTAAGGGATTATTTTTTTGTCTTCTTAGTAATGTTTCTATTATTTGATCCATTTCTTCTTTACGACCGGCTAAAGGGGTAAACTTGGTGTTTTTGTTTGTGATGTTTAACCCAATTTTCATTATTTCTAAGTTTTTGTTTTTCTTATTAATGATTAAATTTTCTTTTAATTGTTCATATAAACTATCTAAGTCAATTTGTAGTTTAAGCATAATTTGAATAGCAATGCCATCGCCTTCTTCTAGTAAGGCACATATTAAATTACTTTCTTTTACTTTTTTACCTTTGGCATCATTTAAGGCGGTTTCTAAAACTCTTTTGAGCATTGGGGTGTACAATATTAATTCTGATGATTTGGATGAGTGACCTACTACTTCTTCTAATTCTTTAGCAAAGTTTTCATATGTTAAGCCATATTCTTTTAATATGTTTGTTACTTCGCTTTCTTCTTTTAATATAGCTAGCATTAAGTGTTCGGTGCCAACGTAGGGGTGACGCATTAAAAAGCGAATGTTTTCAGCTTGTTTTAATAAATTACATATTTCAAATCCAAAATTATGATACATAAAAGTCCTCCTTTTAACTCTATGATAATTGTGGGAGTTTTAAGACTTTTTTATGCAAATTATTTAAAAAAAGGCATCTTTTGGATACCTTTTATTCTACCTCAAACTTTTCAATAGGATGTGGAGTATTATAGTCATATATTTCTTTTGTAAAATCATTAGTTGTTCTTTTTAAATAATAGTAAATATTTTTACGAACACTTACGCTTTCTTTAAAAGCTCTAGCATTAGCAAGTTCTTTATTTCTTTGCTCTTCATTAGCAATGTTTTTGTCTTCAACTTCTTTAACGGTTAAAGCATCTTTTTGCAAAGCTTTATAAAAATCATTAAAGACTTCATTAACATTGATATGCTGGATATAGGTTAGATTTTTTTCAACTTCTTTAAAGCGATTTAATTTATAATCTTTAAAAGATTTTTCACCTGTTATTTTTTGAAGAGCCATGAGGTCAGTTTTATAACCATTAGCCTCTGCATGGATATTACTATAATATTCAATATAGCCATCATCATAACCTTTAAGGCCTAACATTTCATAGGCAAAGAATTTTAAGGAATATGAATCAGGACGACCGTTATCGTTATGAGGTTGATACCATCTAGTTCTAAAGATGTTTTCCGTGCCATATCTGTTATCAGTAATGGTTGATAAAATTACCCCTGGATAAATAGCTAAGCGATTGTTGTACAAATCTTCCATGTCTTCTAGCTTCATTTGCTCTATTTCTTGAGCACTTTTGGTGATGTATCTTGTTCTTAAGCGTCTTTTATATGTTGGTTCATAAGTAGATGACTCTGGAATTACTTCATCAGGATAAGTAGTTTGAACCGCAAGTCTTGCTTGATCTTCTGGTGAAAGTTTTAAGAAAGCCTTAGCTTCTATATAATCAAGGATGTAAATTGTTTCAAATACTTTCCGGTAAAAGTCCCAAATTTTGGTTTTGTTATTAATTCTATCAACCGTTAGATTGGTAGCTTTGTTGTCATTTATATCAAAGTTGTAAGTTAAGTTCATGTTGATGTCCCCTTCACCCCATCTTTGAGCAAGGTTACCATCAGAATAATCTTCACCACCCGCATCATAACGGCGAGAGTTGTTTTTCAAGAACAAACGAGCATCAATATTATGTGCCATTTCATGAGACCAAGTGTCATAAGCACTTAAGGCGGTGTAGGCATTCCATAAAATATGGGTACCATTTGATGTTGCAGCATAGCCATCCATTTCTTTCCATAAGTCAACTACTTCATTAAAGTTTTTATGGAATGGTTCTTCTGTTACAAGTTTACTTTGATATGATTGTTTACCGTTAGAATCTAAGGTGTAACGGTTGTCAAGTTGAATACCATGGATAGCATCAAAGTATTTAGCATCATTTATAAACCCAGCTGATGTTTGGAAGTAGTTGCGGATTTTATCTGCATATTCATCTATTTTAGCATGAAGATATTCTATGTCATCTTTATTAAATGGATCTTTAATATATGTTCTTTGAGATCCAATTAAATACTGAGTTGGACTAGATATTATGTAGGCGGCATTTTCAGGCATGGTTAGTAAAACTAAAGCATAGTTTTGCCATTTTGGCCAATTGGTGTTATCTTCATAGCTTAAGTGATCCCACATTGTATATTGTAAGTCATTTACTTTTACTTCAACTAAATAGCCTTTAAAGGTTTTAGCAAACCAAGTTGATGGGCTATCGTTTGTTAAGGTATTAACAAAATATTCAATTAAATTAGTTATGTTGTTAATGTTCGTAAATTTAGCTAAGGTGTTATTGTAGGCAGTGTTGGTGCTATTGGTTTTGAAGTTTGCTTCATCGCTTAAGAAGATATTAGTTATTTCATCAGGGGTTAAGTTTTTATTAAAGCTGGTGCTTTGGAAGTAGATAAAGTCATTAAACATGATATTATCAATACTAAAGTGATAGAAGCGGTTAAAGTAGTTATAAACATATAAAGCTTTTTTTAGTTTATCATTATTTTTTAGGTCTTTAATAAGGCTACTACTATTTTTTTCTAAAGATAGATCTTGGTTGGCCACAGATAGATATTTCAAGATAAATTCTTTTAGTTCATTTTTGGTTACTTCATTGTAGTAATCTTTATATATCCGGCTATCTTTAGTTGTTGTTAATAGGTCAAGATCTTTTTGATAATCTAATTTTGTTAAGTAGTTTGTTAGTTCTTTGACGATGTTAGATTCTTCATTTATTAAATAATGATTATATGTATAGTCAATTTTTAAGTCAGTTAAGCGGTATGCCGCGACATTTTGATATAGTTTGTCAAAACGAACTTGGTAGGTCTTTGTTTCTTGGTTTTTAAAGATAACTTTAAGCTCTTTAATTTTTTTGTAATTGTTAGTAGTTAAATAGCTTACTAAAGAGCCTTTTTCATCTTTAGGAATTATGTGCATTATTTCTTGTTTGTTTAGTATGTCATCAGTGCTTATCTTTGATCCATTAGAGATAATGTTATTGCTATCAAAGAAAGGTGTTAATAAGGCTAGGTTTTTATATAGTAATTCTTTATTTGGATCATAAAGGTTGTTATCTTTAATGCTATCTTGACTTAAGCTTGATTTAAATTCAATTTTTAAGGTTGGGGGATTTTCATAGGATGCATTTTGCAAATCCCATATACTATTATCAAATTTAGCGTCATTAGTAAAGAAAGTACTATTCAAATTATTTTTTTCAATGGTAATGGCATCTTGGTTGTCTAAGTAATTCGATTCTTTTAAGGCAAAGTTATTTTTAGCGCTTTGGTTATTGTTTGATATTTTATAACCGTTGTTTCCACTGCTTAAGCTTACGGTGTTTATTAAGCTTGGGCTTCCACAGGCGATGCCACTATTTAAAGAGTCATAATACCAATCGTTTATTGTTACTTTACTATAGCTATAGCTTATAACTGATTTTTGGGCGTTGCCAACTAAGCCTCCCATGAAATGCCAGCCACCATCAATTGTGCCGATGGCGTAGCTATTGGTGATGCTAGAGTTTTCTAATCTACCAACTAGGCCACCAATTTCTTGGTTAATGGAGGTGTTATTTATTTTGATACCTTTGACGGCACATGAAGATATTTTCGTGTCGTTAAGGGCACTTCCAACTAAAGGTCCAAAATTGTTTTGACTACCACTTTTGGTTAAGGAGGTAATAATAATGTTACTTATATTAGCTTTACTTGCCGTGTTGGCTAAAGAGCCATGGGCATCATTATTAGGTAGTTTAACATTTTCTAAAGTTAGATTTTTAACTGTACCGTTAGTGATGCTTTTAAATAATGGTTTATTTAGGTTTTTAATGGTATAACCATTGCCATCTAATACGCCAGTAAAGTCGATATCAGTAAGAGTTTGATATAAGCTTTCGTAAGAGTCTGCATCTAAGTCGTGTGTTAATGTGTAATTACCGTTTGGATTAGCAATTATTTTTTCGATAAAGCTTTCAAAGCTATAAGGGCTGGCCTCGTTTGTTACTTCATTATTTTTAATTTCGCCAAAGTCAATTTTATTAATACTTGCATATTCGTTTTCTAGTATTAAGTATAAGTGATTGTTTTCGATAGTTGTGCCTTTGATATTACTATAAAAGTCTGGTTTATCACTCATTTGAATTTTAAGGTAATAATTTTGATAATTTTGTTTTAGATCATCTAAATTAGCTTTGGTTATTAATTCATCATTTTTGTATAGTTCGATGTTAGTAATATCTTTTAGTTCAAAGTAATTATTTTCTAGGGATATTACTTCATCTAAAATTAGTTCATTTTGGTAGTTATTGTCTTTAGATGTTTTGTCTAAGTCTAGGTCGTAACTAGCATAGGCATGGACATAGTATCTGGTTATGTTGTCTTTAACTTGGAAGGTGATATTTTTTTGGTCATAGATGAATTCATATTTATTGTTGTTGTTTTCATCTACTATTTTAACGATGATGTTATTTATTAGGGTGTTATCTTTATCTTCTAAGTTCATGTTCATGGTGATTTTTTGGCCAGATACTTGGTATTTAAAGTCTGTTAAAGCTAGTTTATCTTTTAGTATTTCAAATTGGAATATAGCTGGTGTTTTTAAGGATATTTTTTTACCATTAGTTAAAATTATTTGGTTTATTTCAAGAGTTTGTAATCCAGCGTTGGCAAAGCCGTTTAAAGTTGTTTCGTAGTGATCATTTTGTTTGGTAACTAAGTAGGCTTGGTCTTTGATGATTATTTTTTCAATGTCAAAGGCAAAGTCGTTATCTAATCCTTGTATGTTAAAGCTAATATTAATTGGTTCATTTTTAGCATAGTAATGGTTAGTTTTAACATTAGTAAGAATTACATCTTGATAGTTTTTCGGGTTATATAAGCCATAGGTTGTGGTAAATATTTCGCTTTTTTCATAGTAGTTGTGTTCATTATCTAAGACGTTGGTATCAAGATCGTAGTTACCATAGATGGTGATGTTTAAAACTTCATCGGTGGAAATATTAGAAAATGTTACGGTGTTTGATCCTTTTTTTATGGGCAATTCTTGTTCATTAATAGCGATGATGCCATCATCAAAACCACCGTTGTCGTCTAAAACATCAAAGCTAAAGGTAGCTAGTTTGTTTTCATAGTCTTCATTTACAAGGTTAAAGTTTTCAACATGAGGTTTGCTTTTTAAAACTTCGATATTAATTGGTATTGGTTCAAGGTAAAAGGCTTCATTATCATAAAATATTACACGGTTAGCTTCAATTGTTTCTACTTCGCTTATGTTTCCTACTTTAAAACCAACGGTGTATGTAGCTGTTTCGTTTTCTTCTTTGTTTTTGGTGGCTGGGTAGTTTAAACCATTAATAGTTATGCCGGTTATTAAGTTTGATATGTTAGTTGGATAACTATTATGAGGTTTAAAGTCTTTAGGCATGTGTAGTTCAAAGTAAGCGTATATTTCTTCACCTTTATTAGGGTAGTAATTAGAAACTGTTGCTTTGGTAAAGTAAATTCTAGTTGTTATGTAAATGGTTTTTTCGGTAAAGGTGATGTTTTGGTATTCATGGTCTATGCCTAAACTATAGTCGCCTATTAAACGAACGATGAATTTTAAATTTTCGCTGTTTTGATAAGAGAGGGTAACACTTTTTTGGTTTGTTATTTGTTCTTCTACTACAACGTTTTCTTCTTCATCAATTAAAATGGCTTTTAAATTGCTTAGGGCTTGATCAGGATCGTTTAAGTCGAAGGTAGCGGTTATGGTTTTGTTATCTTCATCTTTGGTTAGTTTTAAATTATCGATGCTTGGGTTTGTTTTTAAAACGGTGTATTTTAATGAAGGAACTTCAAAGTCTTGGTTGTTTTGAAAGGCTTTGCCGTTGGCTAAGATGATTTTATTTATATCTATGGAATATTGGCCAAAGGCATTTGTGCTTGGCAATGTTACGTAGTATAAGTTATCAATCATGGTTACTTTATATTCTTCATTATTAATTATGATAGATTCGATTGGATAATTTGAATCGTTATGGCTTTTAAAAGTAAGAACAGGGTTTTCGTTTTTATTAATGATGCTTGTTAGGGATACGTTTTCAATGTTAAAATTATACACGGTTAAAATTTTTACTTGTTTGTCTAGTAAAATTTCGTTTTGGTAAGCATTTTTATCACCGGTTTCGTTATTTAGTTTATTAGTGTCTAGGTCATAGGAAGCAGTTAGAGTTATTTGGTATTGTTCGTCTTTATTAAAATTGTAGGTTTCTTTAAATTCGCCTTTTGTGATAGTTTTATTAAAGACTTGTTCGTTATTTTGATTTGTTATAGATAAATTAGCATTAATTAAGGCATCATCTTCATCTATTAAGTTAAAGTTTAGTTCGTTTGTTTGATCATTGATTTGAAAGTTTTGAACAGTTGGGGCTTTTTTTAGAACTTCAATTTTAACTTTCATGTTAGTTTTAACGGTTTTTTTATTATCTAATATAACGTTTGTAAAGTTAAATTCATGAATACCACTAGTTTTAGGGGTAGTTATATTAACTGAGTAAAAAGCTTCATTTTTTATGACGTCATAAAAGACTCCATCAATTTCTACTTTTTTAATTTTGGCATCAGGATTTATATCAGCATTAAAATTAATAGTTAACTCCTTATTTGGTTCATAGTATAAGGTTGATAACTTAATTAAACTTAGTTTAACTTTGTAGTTTTTATTGGTGGTGTTTTGAACGCTTGATGATACGTCTACAACGTCAACTTTTCCATCATTATTAACATCACCAGGGATATTTTGGGTATTATTTGGGCTTATTTGGTTGTTAGTTTGTCTATTAGCATCTACATTATTTTCCTCATTATTAATCTCTGCATTATTATTTTCTTCTTTAGTTCCTTCCATGTTGATAATGTATTTAATAATTTCTGTCGCATCATTATAGTCTTGTTTGCCATCGTTGTTAACATCTTTTTTATCTTGTAAGACAAAGTATAGGCCGCCTAAAATAAGAACTGAGGCTAGTATTAAAATACCAAAAGTAATATTGATGGCTTTTTTGTTTTTGATTTTAATGGCGTTTAAAAAGAGCATTATAACAAATAAGGAGGCAATGGTTATGATAAGCCCAATTAAGAAAAGGCGATTGTTTTTGACAATGATTGATTGATCTTCATCATTTATTGTTGTCTCTTGTTTATTATTTGGTAATGTTTCATTTTCTTTAGCATCTTTAGTTACATAAACACTTACACTGGTATTTGGAAAACTTACTTTTTTTTCACCATCAGAGGCGTTTATGTTAGCAAGGGTAATAGTTGTTTTACCTACACTTGCGTTTTCTTTAACTTTTAAAGTTATGTTTAGTATGTTAGGTGTTATTTCACTTGATTTGTTAATTAAGCCAAACTTTTTGTTTTTAGAATTATAGGTTATATCTGACCAATTATCTTGGACAGAAAAATTATGGTCATCAATTTTTTCAAAGACGTTTTCATCGTAACTGAATGTTGATAACAAGGCATATAAGTTAGTATCACTTTCTAATGTGGCTGTTATTGTTACTTCATCACCACTTTTTAGATCATCATTACTAGCTTCTAGTTTGATAGTGTTTTTCGCTAGTACTTGCATTGGTAATAAAATTAATAGTAATAAAAATAAGAAAGACTTTTTGAATTTCATAGATATAAACCCCCATTAAAATTGTAAGGTTTATTATATATTATATTGGCTAATTGTCAAGAAAAAAATAACAAGGGAAAACGCTTGTTATTATTAGTATTGTAATACAAATGGGTTACCCGCTGAGCCATAATTATCAGCATCATTTTGTACTATTTTAACATTCGATGAAAGATACACGACCGGACGCACGGCATAAGCATTGCTAACACTGCTGCGGAGCACATACCCGCTCGGGCCGACAACGAACACACCGTTAGCATCCGACGAATTAGGCACTGATGTCATTGTCCACTGGTAATTGCTT
>CANQYR010000042.1 GCA_947628125.1 uncultured Bacilli bacterium | reverse complement strand
AAATTAAAGATGAGTGGTGCAAGTGACATAGAATTTGCTTTTTATAATGGTGATCAAAAACTTGATAATTTGCCTTTAAAAGGAAGTGGTATGTTGTATATTAGCTCTAGTTGTAATAATGGAGCAACAGTAAAATGGGATAGTGATAATTGGGTACCATTCTGTGTATAATTTAAAGGAAACAAAAACGAGTTGTACATTATATTTTGGTGATGAAGAAGCTCGTGCTTGCTCTATGCATCCAGATGGAGCAGCTTGTGAGTATTATAAAGCAGGTGAAACAGCAGAAATATTATATGATGATACGGAAGATAAAAATTTAAGATTTGTTGGGGCAACACCAAATAATTATGTATATTTTAATTGTGAAGATGGAGTGGAAGCAAGTGAAAAGACATGTGAGACCTGGCGCATCATAGGAATAATGAATAATATAGAAGATGAAGACGGAAATATTGGAAGTCATCTAAAGATAATAAGAGAAAAATTTGAAAAAAATTATTCCTGGGATAGTTCTGACTTAAGTGTAAATGATGGTTATGGAGTAAATGAGTGGAGCGAAGCAGATATAGAAAAAGTATTAAATGATGAATATTTGTATAGACGTACCGGAACAAACTTATGTTATAACGGCGCTAAAAATTCTATAGAAACTTGTCCCGATTGGTCAAGTATCGGAATAAGAGATTCATCAAGGAATATGATAGCGAGTGTAAAATGGAATACGGGAACAATACCAGTATCAATTAAGTCAAATTCAAATTTAATAACAGCAAAATATATGTATGAAGCAGAAAGAAGTAATCATAATGTAAAAAATGTGTGTCAGGCAAGTGAAGGACAATATTGCAAAGATGGTTCGAGAACAACAACATGGATAGGAAAAGTAAGTTTAATGTATCCGAGTGATTATGGGTATGCCGTCGGTGGTAATGTAAGAGAAACATGTTTAGGAAAAACAATGAATTCATATAGTAGTGATAATTGCATGACGAATGATTGGTTACGAGATGCAAGCAATAATCAATGGACAATAACACCAGTTCCTAATTCGTCGTCTGTTAACAGTGTGTTCAATGTCCGCTCAGCCGGGTATGTGGAAGAATACAATGCACAGTATGCTCGTGCCGTGCGTCCGACCCTTTATCTTGCATCTTCTGTGAAAATAATGGACGGAAGTGGTGAAGTGGGCGATCCGTTTGTCCTTGGACTTTAAATGATGCTTTGGCATTATTTTTTTTGGTTTATAAACTTTTTTATGTTATACTTAAATAGAGGTGATAATCTATATGAAGAGTAATGATTCTTTGTATGCTATTGAGGTTATTAATGTTACTAAAAGTTTTAAGATTTATTATGATAAGGCTCATACTTTGAAAGAGTATTTAGTTTTTTGGAAGACTAATAAAAATGAGTTATATACGGCTTTAAAAAATATTAGTTTGAAGATTAAAAAGGGTGAAACTGTTGGGTTAATTGGCGTTAATGGTTCGGGTAAGAGTACGCTTTTGAAGTTAATGACAAAGATAATTTATCCTAATAGTGGTAAGATTATAACGCGGGGTAAGCTTACTTCTCTTCTTGAACTTGGAGCTGGTTTTCATCAGGATTTTACGGGTCGGGAAAATATTTATTTTAATGCCGCGATTTTTGGTCTTACTAGATCTGATATTGATAAGAGAATTGATGATATTATTGCTTTTTCGGAGCTTGGCGATTTTATTGATAATCCGGTTCGAACTTATTCATCTGGTATGTATATGCGTCTTGCTTTTTCAATTGCTATTAATGTTGATGCTGATATTTTACTTATTGATGAGATATTAGCCGTTGGTGATCAGCATTTTCAGGATAAGTGTTTTAATAAGTTAGAGGAGTTAAAGAAAAGTAATAAGACGATTGTAATTGTTTCGCATGATTTGGGTCAGATTGAAAAGCTTTGTGATCGGGCTATTTGGATTTATGAGGGTCATGTTCAGATGGATGGTTCGCCTAAGAATGTTTTGCCTTCATATTTGGAAAGGTGTCGATAATTATGAGTTTGTTTAAGAATTTGTATGCATATAGGGAGTTATTAAAAACTAATATTCAAAAGGAGATTAGAGGAAAGTATAAGGGTTCTTTTTTAGGAGTTTTGTGGTCTTTTTTGAATCCTCTTTTGATGGTGCTTGTTTATGCGATTGTTTTTCCGTATATTTTGCGAAATACTGAGGATAATTATTTGATCTTTTTGATTGTGGCTATTATTCCTTGGAATTTTTTTACTACAGTTATAACGCAGGGTACTAATTGTGTTTGGATAAATGGTGGGATTATTAAAAAGGTATATTTTCCACGTGAGATTTTGCCTATTTCGGTTGTAAGTGCTGGTTTGGTTAATTTCTTTATATCGTTTATAATTGTTATTTTGTTTATTTTGTTTAGTGGTATTGGTTTTAGTATTCATATTTTATGGGTTCCTTTTATTGCGATAATTCAGTCGATTTTAAGTTTAGGTTTGTTGTTTATTTTAAGTGCGATTGATGTGTATGTTAGGGATGTTGAGTATTTGATTAATTTTTTTGTGATGCTTTTATTTTATGCAACGCCTATTTTGTATAATGCGAATATGTTTCCACTTAAGATTAGATGGGTGCTTTATTTAAACCCTATGGCTCATTTGATTGATGCTTATCGAAATGTTTTATATTATAAGACTACTCCTTCTTTTGGTAGTTTAATTTATATTGTGGTTTTATCTATATTTTTGTTTGTGTTTGGGTTGCTTGTTTTTCGAAAGCTAGAGAAGGGTTTTGCCGAAGAGGTTTAAGTTATGGATAAAGTAATTACAAGTTTTTTTGGTTGTTTGTTGGTTTTATTATGTTGCTATTTTTGTGAGTATAGTTTAGGTTTTTATGTTGTTTCTTTGATAGGATGTTTCCTTTTGTTTGATGTTGGTTTTCATATTCGTGGTTTGTTTGTTAAAGCGGAAGATTTTTCTTTGAAGTCTGAGTTTATTTTTTTAGTTTTGATTACTTTGTTACATTTAGGTATTTTGTTATGGTTTGATTTTTCTTTTTTTGCTTATGTTAGTTATTTTATGAGTGTGTATGGTGTTTATTTATATGCTAGGAGGTTAGTTGGCAAGAAGTGTGCTTTTATGTGCAGTGTTATTGGTTTATTTGTGATGCCATTTGTTTATGGTTATGTTTTTTTGCCATTATGTCTTTTGATGTTTTATGTTGTTAATAATTTGGATATGGTTAGTTTTTGGCGGCTTAAGAATGTGGTTAAGTTACTTGTTTTATTTGGGCTAAGCATTTTAAGTGTTTTTGCAAATCCTTTATGTTTAGTTTGTTTATTAATAATTATGTATAAGTTGTTTAGGGCATCTTTTAAGAATATGTTAATAGTTTTTGTACCTTTTTTGGTTTGTTTATTTTTTTTGCTTAAGGTTTTTCCTTTTTCGTTTTCTTTGTTTAGTAGTTATCCTTTATGGTTTTTATTTAGTTTGGTTGGTTTGGTTATTTTTTCTTTTCATAATGGTTCTTTTGGGTTTTGTTTGAGTAGTTTTTTGGCGATTTTGTTTTGCTTTTTTATGAATGTTTCGATTGGTTATTTAGCTTTTATCGTGCCTTTATGTTTGGTTATGTATGGAACTTTGATTTTTAACAAGTTAGATTATCGTTTACATTTTAAGTTTTTTAAGTATTTTAAGGCTAGGGATGTTAAGAAGGTGAGCGTTGTTATTCCTAATTATAATTATGCTTCTTATTTACCTATGCGTGTTGATTGTATTTTAAAGCAAAATTATCCTATTTATGAGTTAATTATTTTGGATGATTGTTCTAGCGATAATAGTGTGGATGTTATTTTGGATATTGAGAAAATGGTTAAGAAGAATTATCCCCATATTAAGTTTAAGTTTATAAAAAATAAGCGTAATAGTGGGAATGTTTTTAAGCAGTGGCTTAAGGCTTTTGATGTGTCTAGTGGTGATTATTTATGGATTTGTGAGGCTGATGATTTATGTAGCCATTATTTTCTTCGGGCAGTTATGAAGGGATTTTCTGATCCTTTAGTGGTTATTTCTTATGCTGAGTCGAAGGCAATTGATGAAAATGGCAAGGTGTTTAAGAAAAATTTAAGGGATTGGATTGATGTTTTTTCTTGTGGTCATTGGAATAATGGCTATATTAATGATGGTGTTGATGAGTTAAAAGAGGTTTTGGGTATTAATAATACGATTGCTAATGTTTCTAGTGTTGTTTTTAATAAAAGGAAGGATATTTCTTTTGGTAAGTTTTTAAAAGAGGCGATGGCTTATCGTTTGGCTGGTGATTGGTATTTTTATAGTAAGGTTTTGCTTTTTGGAAAGATTAGTTATTGTGATGAGGCTTTAAATTATCATCGAATGCATAAGAATAGTGTGACTTCAAGTACTTCTTCTTTTACGCATTATAAGGAGATTGTAAGTGTTCAAGATAGTATTTATGCGGATGTTTCGTATGATAATTTGATGCGGGATTTGGTTCTTTGTCGTAGGGAAAATGAAAAATCAAGGCTGATGATAAGTGATGAGGAGCTTTATTATGAAAATGTTTCTTTGAGTGATTTGACTTGTATGCGAAATGTTAATGATGAGGTGTTACTTAGCATTATTATTCCGGTTTATAATGTATCGGCTTATTTAGATAGGTGTTTGAATTCGGTTTTAACTTCTTTGCCTTTAAAAAGTGAGGTGATAATTATTAATGATGGTTCAACTGATGGTAGTGAGAAAATAATTTGCCGTTATTTGAAGAAGTATGATAATATTGTTTATATAAAGAAGGAAAATGGGGGTTTATCTTCGGTTAAGAATTTGGGACTTTCTAAGGCTAGAGGAAGATATGTTGGTTTTGTTGATTCTGATGATTATGTGTCTTTTAATATGTTTGATGTGATGCTTAAGGTGGCTATTGATGGTGGTTATGATATTGTTTATAGTGATGTTTTGATGGTTTATGATGATGGAAGCATTCGTTATTGCAGTATGGAAAATTATTTGGATGATGATCCTTTGGTTAGGGTTTTGGATAATCCTTTGATGGCGGCTTCTTGGAATAAGCTGGTGAGAAGAGATTTGTATGATGGTTTATCTTTTCCTGTTAATTATAACAATGAGGATGTGGCTATAAGTCCGGTTTTGTTTGTGAGAAGTAAGAGTATGTTTCATGTTGTTAGTCCTTTTTATAAGTATGTGCAAAGGTCTGGCTCTATTCAAAATAGTGGTTTTAGTGAGAAAAGATTTGACATTTTTGACACTGTCAAGATATGCAAAGAAAATGTCAAGGGATGTAGCAAGGATGTTAGGATGAAGGTGATGGGTAATGTTGTTACGCATCAGTTGTTAGGTTTACTATTTTTTACAATTGGTAAGCTTAATAACCGTGATTATGTTTGGCTTTTTTGTGAGCGTTTTAATGAGCTTGGTTCTTTTGATGATAATTATTATGTGCGAAAGTATTTAGAGCAGCATAAGGCAATATCACTATTGGAGATGATTCGAAATTATGATGTTGATAAGATTATGAAGTTAATTAGGTAGGTGGTGTTATGCATTGTTTTGTTATTTTACATTATAAGGGTTTATCTGATACTTTGGAGTGTATTTCTTCGGTTAGAAATGTTGTTGGTGATAAGAAGATTATTGTTGTTGATAATGCTAGTTTAAGTAGTGATGAGGCTTTAGTTATTAAGAAAAAGGTTGATGATTTAATTATTTTGGATGAGAATTTAGGTTTTGCTAAGGCTAATAATTTAGGGGTTTTAAAGGCTTTGGAGTATGATCCTGATTTTGTTAGTGTTATTAATAATGATACGGTGATTTTAGATTGTAATTGGATAGATAAGGTTCAGTCTAGTTATGATGCTTTAGCATTTGATGTTATGGGGCCAAAGATTATAAGTGGTTTTGCCTCGGGTTCAGTTAATCCTTATTTGCCTTTAAAAAGTTATGATGATGTTTTAAGGGAGCTTAAGTATCAAAGGCGGTTACTTTTTATTTACAAGAGTTCTTTTTTGAGTTTTTTACTGCGTATTTATTTGGGTATTAAGAAGAGGTTTTTACTTGTTGTTTTGGAAAATGGTTCTTCTAAGGAAGAAAATGTGGCGCTTCACGGATGTGCTTTGATTTTTGCTAAGAGGTATTTAAAAAAGTATTCGGCTTTTTGTGATGATACGTTTTTGTATCATGAGGAGGATTTTTTGTATCACCGAATGGTTAAGGAGCATTTGACTTTTGTTTATGATCCTAGTTTAGAGATTTTGCATAAGGAAGGTAAGAGTTTAGAGTTTGTTTCAAAGTCTTTGGTTTTTAGGACAGAGAATGTTATTAAGTCTTTAGAGAAGCTTTTGAAAGTGTGGGAGGAATAGTTTATGGAGAAGATATCGGTTATTGTTTGTGTGTATAATACGAAGAAGTTTGTTAAGAAGTGTGTTGATTGTCTTTTGAAGCAAAGTTATAAGAATATGGAGTTAATATTGATTGATGATGGTAGTAGTGATGGATCTGGTGCTTATTTAGATAGTATTAAAGCTAGTAATGTTAAGGTTATTCACAATGATAAGAATTATGGTTTGGCGTATTCGAGGAATGTTGGTTTAGATAATTGTAGTGGGTCTTATGTGGGTTTTATTGATTCTGATGATTATGTGGAAAGTGATTTTTATGAGAAGTTAATGGCTAGTATTATAAGTGAAAAATCGGAAGTTTCTATTTGTGATATGCGTCTTTATTATGAATATGATGGTACTTATAAGGATGTTTTAGGGCTTGATGGTGATATGTCTTTACTTAATTTGATTAATAATGGTTTGGTTAGTTCTTGTTGTAATAAGTTGTTTAAGAAAAGTTTGTTGTCCAAGTTTGCTTGTGGTAAGGTTAATGAGGATATCGCGGTTGTTATTCCAGCGCTTGTAAAGGCTAAAAAGATTAGTTATGTTCCGGGTGTGTTTTATTATTATGTGCAAAGGTCTGGTTCTATTCAAAACAGTGATTTTAGTGAGAAGCGTTTTGATATTTTTGATGGGGTAAAGGGGGCGTTTTTGAAGATAAAGGATCATCCTTTGGCAAATGATATTTTGGATATTTTGGTTTATCAACAGCTTTTGCTTCTTTATGTTTATGTGATTTGTAATATTCCTTCTTTTTCTAAAAGGTTAAGGATTATAAGGAAGTATGGGAAAAAGATTTTGGATTACGATATTAAAAACAATAAGTATTTGAAAACTTTTTTATCTAATGAGCATGGTAAAAGTAAGGTTTATTATAGGTTGTTGTTTTTTACTTTAGAAAAGCGTTTGTATTTTATTAATTCTGTTCTTATTTTTAGTATGCAGTTATATAAGAAGTGTTTTAAAAGGTCTGTGATTAAGGAAGTTAATGATGATATTTTGGTAAAGCTTGCTAAAAGGCAGTTTGGAAAAAAACAAGATGTATCTGTTTCGGCTGTTATTCCTAATTATAATTATGCTAGGTTTTTGAAGGAGCGGGTTTATAGTATATTAAGTCAGGATGCGAAGATTAATGAGCTGATTATTTTGGATGATTGTTCTAGTGATGATAGTTTAAAGGTTATAAATGATTTGAAGGCTTTGCTTAGCCCTTATTTAAGTGTTAAATGTGTTTTTAATAAGAAGAATAGTGGTTCACCTTTTAAGCAATGGCAGAAGGGTTTTGATTTGGCAAGTGGTGATTATGTTTGGATTTGTGAGGCTGATGATTATTGTGATAAAAGACTGGTTGGGGCGTTGCTTTCTTTGATTAAGGATGTTTTGGATGTGCGTATTTGTTATTGTGATACAGCTTTTATTGACAAAAATGGAAAGGTAATTTTGCCGTCTATAAAGCCAGAGATTGATATTTTAAAGACAGGTCACTGGGATAATTCTTATGTCAATAGTGGTTTATCTGAATATAATGAGTATAGTTTTTTGAATAATACGATTGCTAATGTTTCTTCTTGTTTGTTTAAGAAGGATGATTATGATAAGTTTTTTGATATTTCTAGTGAGTATAGGCAGGCTGGTGATTGGCTTTTCTATGTAAATGTTATGTGTCAAGGAAATATTGTTTATTGTAATAGGACTCTTAATTATTATCGTGTTCATGGTAATAATGTTTCGAGTGTGATGAAGAAGTCTAAGCATTTAGAGGAAATTAAGAGTATTCATAATTATTTTGAGAAGACTTATGGTCTTGATGAGAAGCAGAAAAAGTTAATTGAGGAACGTTATGAATTTTTGAAGAAGGTTTGGCATTTATAAAGAATTTGTAAGAGTTCTTTTTTTTTAATTGACACAGGGGGGGGGTAGTATGTTATAAGTGATAATAGGAAGTGGTCCTATATGAA
>CANQYR010000041.1 GCA_947628125.1 uncultured Bacilli bacterium | reverse complement strand
TTGGTATTTACTTAATAGAAAACGATGCTTACTTAATAGACTCTGGAATAGACAGTGACACCGGCAAAAAAATCCTAAAAATCTTAAACGAACAAAATTGGCATTTAAAAGCCATTTTAAATACCCATTTTCATGCCGACCATATAGGTGGCAATAACTATTTACAAACCAAAACCAACTGCCTTATAACATCAAGCCCTAAAGAAAATATATTTATTGAAAATCCCGAACTTGAACTTTTAACCCTTTATGGAGCTAAAGAACCAAAACAAATGCAAACCAAATTCCTTCTTGCTAAAAAATCCTTAACTCAAGACTTTCAAATACCCTTAGAAATCATTCCTTTACCTGGCCATACCATGCACATGATTGGCTTTAAAACCAAAGAAAACGTCTACTTCTTAGGCGATGCCTTAGCAGGGGAAGAAGCCATAAATAAATATAAAATATTCTTTCTAACCGATGTCACCCAATATTTAGAAACACTAAACTTTCTAAAAACCCTTAAAGGCATTTTTGTTATATCTCACCATCAAATAACAAATGACATAACTAATTTAATAAACCTAAACGAACAAACAATAGATGAAATAAGCAAAGAAATAATAACCATTTGCCAAAAAAACGAAACCTTTGAAAACATTTTAACAAAAATATTTAACTGCTATAACATGATAATGAACATAACCCAATATTACCTAATATCATGTACATTAAAAGCCTATCTAACATACTTAATATCAAACCAAAAAATAGAAATAATCTTTCAAAATAATCAAATGTTGTATCACTCTTTATAATACTACTCATTTACTATTATAGGAGGATATGGGTATGCAGATTTTCTTTGGAATATTACTACCTTTTTTAGGAACCATATTAGGAGCATCTATAGTAGTATTTATGAAAGATAAAATAAACAACAAAATTGAAAAAATATTATTAGGTTTTGCTAGTGGTGTCATGATAGCTGCTTGCATTTGGTCCCTTTTAATACCAGCTATTGAAATCGAACAAACATCTAAAATCATCTGGTTAAAACCTGCCATTGGCTTTCTTCTAGGCATTTTCTTTTTAGCATTTATCCAAAAAATAACTAATAAATGCAACCAAGAAAAAAACGCATCCTTACTAATGTTTGCCGTCACCTTACACAACTTACCAGAAGGAATGGCTGTCGGTGTTGCCTTTGCCGCTTTTCTATCGAAAAGCCCTGGCATAACCCTTGCTAGTGCTTACATCTTATCACTAGGTATAGCTATTCAAAATTTTCCTGAAGGGGCAATCATTTCCTTGCCATTAAAAGCCAAAGGCAAAAGCAAATTAACAGCCTTCATCTATGGCGTGCTATCAGGCATAGTCGAGCCAATAGGTGCCTTTATAACCATTTGCCTAACAAAATTTGTAAGTCCAATACTACCATATATGCTTGCCTTTGCATCCGGAGCAATGCTATACGTTGTCATCGAAGAACTAATACCAGAAATCCATGAAAAACCTAAAAGTTTATGTGGCATCATCGGTGTTGCCCTAGGTTTTACCATCATGATGATCCTAGATGTATCATTAGGCTAAAGAACCAAAAGCGTTCTTTTTTTAATGATTTTGCCTACTAACATTCAAAATTATCCCAATCGATATTAAAGTCACCAATAAACTACTACCACCATAACTAAAAAAAGGCAAAGTAACACCCGTAACCGGAATTAAACCAATAACCACACATAAATTCAAAATCGCCTGAATAATAATCCCAATTGCTAACCCAAATACTAATAGCTTTCCAAAAGTATCATAACACTTTAAAGAAGTTTTAACCGCCCGAAAAAAAATAAAAGCAAAAAAACTAGCCACAATTAAAACCCCTAAAAAACCAAACTCCTCAGAAATAATCGAAAAAATAAAATCCGTCTGTGGCTCCGGCAAATAAAAATGCTTTTGATGCGAATTTAAAAAACCTTGCCCTAAAAGACCACCTGGTCCAATCGCATATAAAGATTGAATAATTTGAAAACCACTACCTAAAGGATCACTCCAAGGATTTAAAAAAGATACAATCCTTGCCATTCGGTAAGGCGCCACAATAATTAATAAAACAATCGCCCCTAAACCCATAATCCCAATTTTAACAAAAAAAGATACCTTAACGCCACTTATAAAAATAAGCAATATCAAACTAAGAAAGATGACCATCGCTGTCCCAAAATCAGGCTCCAACATAATTAAACCAAAAAATAAACCAATAACTAATAAAATCGGCACAACTCCTTTTTTAATACTCTTTAAACTTTTCCGATTATTACTTAAATACTTAGCCGTATAAATAATTAAGCCAATCTTAGCAAACTCCGAAGGCTGAATACCAAAACCCGCAAACCCAAACCAGCTGCGTGAACCATTTCGAACCGAACCAATACCCGGTATTAAAACCAAAACCAAAAGAATAAAACAAACCCCTAAAATTTTATTAGCATGACTTTTTAACTTACGATAATCATATTTTGATATTAAAAGCATTAAACAAATGCCAACAATTAAAAAGAAACCCTGACTTTTCACAAACTTAAAAGGATCATTAAACTTATACTCCGCCCATATACTACTAGCTGAATATATCATAACCACACCAAATAAACCCATTACAATAACTGCCGAAAAAAGTAGTCTATCAAATTTTTTGTCCATGAGCATCAACTCTATCTAAAACTATGATAATAAAAAACAATTTAGAACAAAAGATAGACTTTATGCATAAGTTTTGATACAATAAGAATATCTTAAGTGTAGGGGTGTACTATGAAAAGGGAAAAACAATATCAAATGAAAAGCATAAATAAAATTAAATTTAAATTTGTCATTATGATGTTTATATTACTATTATTAATTACCTTTATCATTTTATTTTTAAACTACCATTTATATGTTATCCAAAATATCGAACGCCTAGAAAAAATCAAAGACTACTCCGACTTTAAAATCAACATTGAAAAAAATGAACTAGCCTGTGGTAAAGATAAACTAATCTATGAAACCGAAGACTACCGCTTTTTCCTTACTTGCTTAAAAGAAGTATATGTTTACTACGGTAGCACTAGATCAAGCCTAACTTACGCCTTAAATAAAAAATATATAACCCCTAAACTAATCAAAGAAAACTTATATAAACAAAAAGAAAATGGTTATATTAAATACACCCATCAAGGTACGAAAAATCCAAAAGAAATGTATGCCTTATATGAATTTACTAGAGAAAATGATAAAACTGATTACTACATAACCGCCTATTAAAGGTTTTTTTTAACGGCCAAATAATCAGCACACACAACGAAAAAAATATTCACAATCTCCGCGATAACAAGTGAAAACAAACCAATTTTCAAAAAAGATAACCCGCATAATAATAACAATTTTAAAACCTCACCATACAAAGTAATTTTCATGCTAACCCTCGCGTGCCCTAAAGCCTGCAAAGTACTAATCAAAGGTGCCTCCACATAAAACAAAACAAAAAAAGGAGAAAGAAAAAGAACATAATTACTACCTAAAGTCGTTTTATATAACATATTAAGTAACGCATTTCGAAAAATCAAAATAAATATCGAAAAAAATAAACCAATTAAAAACGAATAAACAATCGCCTGCCAAAATCTTCTTCTTTTCATCTCATCATTATTCAAAGCCTGATACTTACTCATTTCGGGAATTAGTATTTGACAAATAGCCCCGACAAAAAAACTAGGCATCGTAAGAAGACCAAGTGCATAAGCATTATACGCGGCATACTCCCTTAAAATAAAATCACTATTGTAACCCGCTAATAATAAACAATTAGTTAAAATAATTGGCTCCAAGAAAAACCCAATATTGCCAATAAACCTTGAAGAAACACTAAAAACCGAAGTTCCTAAAACATCCTTAATAATTTGTTTATCTACTACCATATCTTCTTTTTTAATAACCTTACCCTTAGGTAAGAAAAACATAAAAACAATCATACTTGTTATCTCACTTAAAATATTTAATAAAATAAGCGAAATAACCGCTAGTAAAATACTAGTCTTACAAATATTAGGCAAAAAATAAAGCAAAAATAAAATCCTCACTATCTGCTCAAAAATATTAGAAATAGTATTAGGATAAACCTTTAACTTACCTAAAAAATAACCCTTTAAAATCGAAGTAGCCGAAATAAAAGGCAAAGTAAAAGCCATCGCAATTAATAAATAATACGCCTCGTTATTTTTAAGAAGCACATGACTAATAAAAGGCGCTAAAAAAATAACTATAAGCATTAAAATAACATTAAAAACCATCATCAACAAAGCCGTTGAAAAAATAATCTTTTTCGAACTATGCTTTTTCTCACTAATTAACTTCGAAATACTAATTGGTAAAGCAAAAGATGCTAAAGTGATAAATAAAGAATAAGTAGGCATCACAATCGTATATAAAGAAACACCTTCCATTCCAATTATTCTAGTGTAAAGTATTTTGACAACAAAACCTAATATTTTAACGATAAAACCGCCCAAAATTAATATCAAAATTGAAGTTTTAAATTTATCTTTAGCCATGAACTCTTGTCCTTTCCCATACTTTTCTGTATAATTGTATGTATAAACAAGAACTTTTAGGAGGAATATTAATGGATGAAAAATTTAAAACCAAAGAAGAATTATATACCCATATCTTGCCCGCTTTAAAAATCAAACGAAAAGAAATGAATTTACAAAAGCTAACCGGCATAAGTGAAATTGAAATATGGAACTACTTTTGCAATAACATATGGAATCAAAAAGTTAATTTAACAATTGGCGAAATGGTCGATGATATATTTAAAGAAGATGGAATAAATATATATGCAAGGAGAATAAATAATGAAAATAACTTTAAATAAACAAAGCAGTATCAAAATAACAGGCAGTAAAACAATTTACTTTGATCCATTAGATGTCAAACAAAGCCATGATGCGGACTATATTTTTATCACCCATCCGCATTGGGATCATTTTTCTATTTTATCTATTTTGGAAGTTAAAAAAGACCAAACTGTTTTCATAACCCCCCGTGACTTAGTTGAAGAGCTACTAAACATCGGCATTAAAGAAGATAATATATTTGTTGTAAGACCAAAAGAACATCTAGCCTTAAAATACTTGGATATCCAAACCATACCTGCTTACAACATTGGCAAAAATTATCATAAAAAAGAACAAGAGTGGGTAGGGTATATTGTAACTATTGATGAAAAGACAATATATGTAGCAGGGGACACCGATAAAACCTTAGATGCCAAAAAAGTAAAATGTGACCTTGCCTTTTTACCAGTTGGAGGAACTTATACCATGGATGCCTATGAAGCTTCCGATCTAGCAAATACCATTGAACCTAAAATCGTTATCCCAACTCATTATAACCCCAAAACTAATGCCGATCTTATCTTTAAAAACAATTTAAAACCTAACATAAAATGTGAAATATTACTAGGAAGTGAAGAACATGACATTTGAACAATTACTAAATAAATTATCACCAGACTTAAAAGCTAGTGACTTAGAAAAAATAAAACAAAGCTATGAATATGCCTTAAAACATCCCGAAAACAAAAAAAGATTAAATGGCGATGCTTATATATTACATCCTTTAAATGTTGCTTATATTTTAAGTGACTTAAATACAGATGTTGAAAGCATATGTGCCGCTTTATTACATGAAACAATCAACCATGGTGGTAGTAGTAAAGAAGAGTTAGAAAAAATCTTTGGCTCTAACATTGCTAACTTAGTAGATTCCATCTCAAAAATTAATAAATTAGAACTAACTGACAATGGCGAACAAGCTAGCCTAAACTTAAGAAAAGTTTTAGTTGGACTTGCCCAAGATGTTCGGGTTTTATTTATTAAAATGGCTGATCGCATCCATAACTTAAGAACTGGAAGTGCCTTAGATAAAGAAAAACTAAGAAAAAAAGTAGAAGAAACAATGAACGTTTTAATACCTATTGCCCACCGCTTAGGTGTTAATACTTGGAAAAGCGAAATGGAAGATTGGTGCTTAAAATATAGTAAACCCCAAGTATATAAAGACATTGAAGAAAAACTAGCCTTATCAAGAGAAGAACTAGAAGACAACCTAGAAGAAATGCAAGAAGAAATATCTGAAATGCTTATTGAACAAAACATATCTTTTCATATTAAAAGCCGGGTTAAAAGTGTTTATAGTATTTATAACAAATTATCAAACGGTAAAAAATGGAACCAAATCTATGATATTTTAGCCATGCGCATTATTGTTGATAAAGTAAGTGATTGTTATTTAGTCATGGGCTTAATTCATGCTAAATATAGACCAATTCCGGGCCGCTTTAAAGACTATATAGCCATGCCAAAAGAAAACATGTATCAATCCCTTCATACGGGTGTCTTTGGCTATGATGGCCATAGATACGAAATCCAAATACGAACCAATGAAATGGATCTAATTGCCGAAAAAGGCCTAGCATCTCACTGGTCATATAAAGAAAAAGGGGCCAAAAAAACCCAAAATGTCATGGAGCAAAAACTAGAGTTATTTAGAAGTTTTATTGAAACAAGTGATAATATAACTTTAGAAGAATTTAACAACCAAGTAAAAAATGATTTTTTAAATGATTGCATTTATGTCTTTACCCCTAAAGGTGATGTTGTAGAATTACCCGAAAAAGCAACACCCCTAGACTTTGCCTACCGTATTCACTCTAATGTTGGGGATACAACCGTGGGAGCCATAGTAAATGATGTCATTGTTCCTTTAGATCATCCCTTAACTAACAATGATATCGTGCAAATAAAGACCAATCCTAATTCTACACCTAGTAAAGAATGGTTATCATTTGTTAAAACTAGTCATGCCAAAAATAAAATTCGTTCTTATTTTAGTAAACAAGAAAAAGAAGAAATAATAAGTAAAGGTAAAAATTTATTACAAAATGAGCTAAGAAAAAGACATTTAGCCTTTGATGAAACTTTAAGTAATGACCATGTTAAAGAAATATGTAAAGAACTGCATTTAAATGATATAAATGACCTATATTTTTCTATTGGTTCTTTAAGATACACTGCAGCCTCTATCTTATCAATTATAATGCAAGATAAGAAAAGCCCAAGTGATGCTTTAATTGAAAAAATGATGCGCAATAATAAAGGCCAAATTAAGCAAAATAAAAATGCGGTTTTAGTTGCAGGTAAAGAAGATATTTTAACAACCCTTGCTAATTGCTGTCATCCAGTTTATGGTGATGAAATAAAAGGTTTTATTACTAAAGGTAATGGTATTAAAATTCACCGGGCCAATTGTGAAAACATCAAAAATGAAAAAAGAGTTATTGAAGTTTCTTGGAATGAAGAGAAAAACGAAATTTACGAAACGAGCATCTTAATTGAAAGTAGTCAAAACAATTTATTAGACATTATAAGTAAAGCTACAACTAAAAATATTAATATCAAAAATATTAAAACAAAAACTAATGATTATAAAATATTTTACGAAATAAGTTTAAAAATCAAAAACAAAGATGAATTAGAAGATTTTATAAATGCCCTATATTCTTTAAAAACAATTAATAAGGTGGAAAGATTATGAAAATAGTTGTTCAAAAATGCATTAAAGCTAAAGTTACAGTAGATGATAAAATAATAAGTGAAATAAAAGAAGGCCTCCTTTTATTAGTGGGTTTTAAAAAGAATGAAGAGAATTTAGACTTTGCCAAGATAGCCCAAAAAATAGTAAACTTAAGAATTTTTAACGATGAAAATAACGTCATGAATAAAAGTTTACTAGATGTTAAAGGCAAAATATTATCAGTAAGCCAATTTACCTTGTATGCCGATCCAAAAAAAGGCAATCGCCCAAGCTACATCAATGCCTTAAGTGCTGATGAAGCAAACATTTTATATCAAAAATTTAATGAGGAACTAGAAAAATACGTTGAAGTAAAGCAAGGTCTTTTTGGGGCAGATATGCAAGTTTCTTTAATAAATAATGGCCCAACTACCATCATATTAGAATATTAAAAAACCAAGATGTTATATTACTTTTTCATACTTGGAATCTTCATCAGTATCAACAATGCTCTTGCGATAAGGTGTTCTAACATCTGTACGATATAAAATATAATCAACACTCGTATCATAATAATCAGCAAGTTTTTTTAAAATCTCAGTAGGAACATCATTTGTACCAACTTCGTATTTAGAATAGCCAGTTTGAGACATATTAATAATTTTAGCAACATCTTTTTGTAGTAAATCATTGTCTTCTCTCAAATCTTTTAACCTATTCATGTTTTATCACCCCTAGAAAACATTTTCTCATAATCTAAAATGGCTTATTAATATATAACCCAAAATAGGTTATAAAAATAAAATATTATTCAATAATTTTATCAAATATTTATTAGATATCAACCATAAATTACCAATTTTTTAAGTAAAGGAAGCGTCAAACTTCTTTTTAAATTATTGCTTTAGGGGG
>CANQYR010000040.1 GCA_947628125.1 uncultured Bacilli bacterium | reverse complement strand
TCGCTTGGTGCGACGATTTTATCTTTTGGAGCAAGTGAGGAGAATCGAACTCCCGTCTCAACCTTGGCAAGGTCGTGTTCTAGCCACTGAACCACACCTGCATTGAATTAATAATAACAGAAAAAAGAAGGAATTGCAAGAAAAATTATGCTGTGTTATAATTATTTTAGTTAGAATAGAAAGACGGGATAAGATGAAAAAGAAAAAAGTTGTTGTTTTAGTTATCGTTTTAATTCTTATAGTAGGGGCTTTAATAGGTAGCTATTTTATATTTTTTAAAAAAGATGAAGTTGTAAGTACTGTTCCTGATGTTAAGGTAACTAATGAGATTTCTTCATATGGTTATACTTTAGATGATAGAGATACTGAGTTATTTAAAGAAAAATTTAATGAACTTAAAGAGTTATTAGCTGATGAAAATTTTGATGTAGAAGATTATGTTAGTTTAGTTAGTCAGTTATTTATTATTGACTTATACACTATTGATAATAAAATTAGCAAATATGACGTTGGTGGATTAGAATATGTTTATGAACCAGCAAGAGATTCATTTAAAAGTGTAGCAATGGATTCTATTTATAAAACTGTTACAAATAATATTGATGAAAAAAGAGAACAAAGTTTACCAGTTGTTGATTCTGTTACAGTTAATGATATAAGTACTGGTAGTTATGAACTTCCAGATTCTACTGTGACTGATTCATATGTTGTAAATTTAAGTTGGACTTATGAAAATAAACTTGGTTATGATAATGAAGGGGTTTTGGAGCTAATTAAAAATGAAAATAAATATGATGTTGTTAAATTTGAACCAGAAGAATAAAAATAAAGATTGTTAAATTGTTAAATATTTAGTATAATTGAAATAATATAAGGGTGATTAAATATGACTAAAAAAGAAAAAGTAATAAGTGGAAAAAAATTGGTTGTTTCAGCAGTGATTTTAGTTGTTTCAATAATTATAATTGCTTTTAGTTTAAGTTATGCATATTTTTCTGTTGGCTTTGGTTCAGGTGTTGATGCACAAGACAATAAAACTGCTATTATGAATGTTACATCTTCTTTAACAAGTGCCGCGGCTATTAATGAAGTTAAAATGGAACTTATTAATAATGATGAAGTTAGTTCTAAAGCTAAAACTGTTACTTTTGATGTTACTAATGGTGGTGATTCAACAGTTAAAGCAAAATATATTGTTAAGTTGATTAATTATTCTTTAACTAAGAATTTGTTTAGTAGTTATTTTAAATGGCGGCTAGTTGTTAATCCTGAAGTTCCAGAAAAAACGAAAACTTTTGATGGTAATTTTTTAGGAGAAGATGGTGTTGAACCTAGTAGTGTTGTTTTAACTGGCGATCCTAGTCAAGATAAAATAAGTAATCTTACAAAAGTTTTAGTATCTGAAAATGATAATTTGGTTTTGGAAATTGGTCAAACTGATAGTATAGTTTTCTATATTTGGCTTGAAAATGCTCCTAATGTTGATCAAAATTATTTGACTAATGGACAATTTACTGGTCATTTATCTTTAGAAGCTTCACCAGTAAAATAATTAGGAGGATATTATGGCTAATTGGCTTTCGTTAATATTCCCGGTTTTGTCGGGGATTTTCTTTGTTATTGGTTTTGCAATTGTTAAAGTTGTTAAAAATAAAAAAAGTCTTGCTATTGTTTCGGTTAGCATGGCTTTTGTTGTTATGGTGGGAATTATTTTTTTAGATTTAATTCCGGAAATTATTTCTTTAAGTGAGGATGTTACAAATAATAATAAATTGTTTACAATTATATTGGCTATTGGTGGAGGAGTTTTAGTATTAAAAATTCTTGATTTTTTAATACCAAGTCATAATCATATTCATCATGATCATGAAAAAAATTATAATGAACATAAGAATCATGCTTTTCATATGGGCTTTGTTATGTCATTTTCTTTGATTTTGCATAATATTATAGAAGGTATTTCTATATATATATTGTCATTGGAAAATTTTCCGAGTGGCTTTTTGCTTTCAATGGCGGTTGGACTACATAATTTACCTTTGAGTATTGAAATATCGGGCAATTTAGAGCAGGGCAATAAGAAAATGAATTTTTTGTTAAGTATTATTTTATGTTTTTCATGTTTTTTTGGTGCCTTTTTGTTAGCTATATTTAATGTATCTATTAGTAATACTTTATTATTTATATTACTGGGGGTTTCTTTGGGTATGATTTTATATATTGCCCTTTTTGAATTGTTGAAAGAAGTTTTTAATTATCGAAATAAGAAAGAAATATTTTATGGACTCATTATTGGAATCATGATATTATTGTTTATGAGTTTTATTGATTAGGAGGTAAAATAGATGAAATTAAATTTACAATTGTTTGGTCGTGCTTATGAGGTAAGAAAAGCAAGTATTCAAAAGAATGGGGCAGTCAAAGCTAAGTTATATTCTAATTATGCTAAGGAAATTTTTTTGGCTGCGAAAAAAGGTGGGGCAGAAATAGATAGTAATGTTAATTTGAAAAGGTTAGTTGATAAAGCTAAGAAAGAACAGGTGCCATCTGATATTATTAAACGAGCTATTGATAAGGCTAAGGGTGGTTCTAATGAGGATTATGAGGTTGTTACTTATGAAGGTTTTGGGCCTTTATCTTCTACCTTAATTATTAGAACTTTGACTGATAATGTTAATAGAACTGTTGGTATGGTTAGGGCTGCTTTTAATAAAGTTCATAAAAGTTTGGGTGTTAGTAATTCGGTTTCATATAATTATGATTATTTAGCGATTATTAGTGTAAAGGGTAAAAGTGAAGATGAAATTTTGGATGCTTTACTTGCTGGTGGAATTGAACCGGTGGATTTGGAAGTAGAAGATGATGAGGTAATTATTAGTGTTAATCCTAGTGATCATAATAAAGTTAAAGATGTTTTGGAAGCTATGGATCCTAATATTGTTTATGAACTTGATGAAGAGGGAATGTATGCAAAGGATAAGGTTGTATTAGAAGGGGAAGATTTGGAAACTTTTAAAAAATTATTAGGAATGCTCGAAGAAATTGATGATGTAACGGATGTTTATCATAATGTGATTTTATAAAAATTAGCAAAAACTAATTTTTTTTATTAAAAAAAAAGGAAATTGACTTTTTGACGACAATATATATAAGTGAAAGGAGGTAAAATTTGAATGAAAATATTTTGGCAGATATTGAGATATTTATCAATGCTCATTTATCTTTAAAAGATGATTTGTCCTTTTCTAATTGGTATGATAAAGAATGTTATTATATGCAAGTTGAAAATGATTTGCTTGAAAAATTATCAGAGTTTTTGATTAAGAAATACGATTCTTTTTATACGGTTGAAAATTTAAAAAAAATGCAAAAACTATATATTTTGTATCCTGATAATTTGCCTTATAAAGTAGAACATTTGCCATGGAATGTTACTTGTGTTTTAGTGGAAATTTTTGATGATGATAAGCGCGAATTTTATATCAATTTGTGTTACCAAAAGAAATTGGACAGACAAATGCTAGTATATTATTTACAGCATGAGTTATATGAAAAATATTTATATTGTGTGGCAACTTATTGTGATGGTTTTAGTGATTATGACTTGTTAGTTGATCAGGTTATTCATATTTGTGAACGAATTATTTAAAAATTCATGTTTTTATCACATTTCTGTTATAATATTGTTTGAAGAAATGGGTGATTTTGTGAAAATTTTAGTTGTTGATGATGAGTCTTTAATTAGGGATGTTTTAAAAGAATATTTAAGTATTGAAGGTTATGAAGTTTTAGAAGCCTCTGATGGTTTAGAAGCTTTAGATTTAGTTCAAACTCATCAGGTTGATTTTATCATTATGGATATTATGATGCCAAAGATGGATGGTTATCAAGCTGTGAAGGAAATTAAAAAAATAAAGAATATTCCTGTCCTTTTTCTTTCGGCAAGAAGTGAAGAATTTGATAAGCTTCTTGGGTTTGAGATTGGCGTTGATGATTATGTTACAAAACCATTTAGTCCGAAGGAGGTTGTGGCAAGAGTAAAGGCTATTTTAAAGCGAAATAGTAATGATTCTAATACTTTGGTAGTTGAGGGAATAACTATTAATGATGATGCTCATGAGGTTTTAATTGATGGGAAAAAAGTTTTTTTGACGCCTAAGGAATATGATTTGTTAAAATATTTTGTTACTAATCAAAATATTGCTTTGTCAAGGGAACAATTATTAAATACGGTTTGGGGTTATGATTTTTATGGTGATGAACGAACGGTAGATACACATATTAAAACTTTAAGACAGCATTTAGGAAAATATGGAAGTTATATAAAGACGATTAGAAAGATAGGTTATAAGTTTGAAACTGTTAGCAAAGACATCTAGTATTAGTAGTAAAACTTTATTGTATTTGATTGTTTTTAGTGTTTCAATTTTACTATTATTATGGTTTTTTCAAAAATACTATTTGCAATATTCTTATGAGGATTATCAGGTTAAAAATATGAATAAAATTGCCCAGGATATTTTAAATATTAATGATAAGGATTTTCATCAAACAATTGAAAGTATCGCTTATAAAAATGAAGTATGCATTGAAACGATTTGGAATAATCAAAGTATTTCTTTATATAACTCATTGATGGTTGGTTGTGAACTTGGCAAGAATAATGCTGATATTTTAAAAGTAGAGTCTAGTTTTAATGATTCTTCATATAGTACACAGACATATCGTCTTAAGAATATGGAGTATAAAACTGAGGCATATTTATATGGTATTAAGACAAATGTGGGAACAATATTTTTGTATAGTCCACTTAAGGATTTGAGTGGGGCAAGTATATTTTTACAAAAACAGTTAATATATTTGACTTTTGCGGCAATTATTATCGCATGTGCAATTGCTTATTTTCTATCCAAGAAGATTACTGATCCTATTTTGGATATAACAAAAAAAGCCAAAGATTTAGGTAAGGGAAATCATGATATAAAGTTTCCTTTGTATAATGTTAGTGAAATGGATGATTTGGCTTTAGTTTTACAAAATACTCAGGATGAGTTACGGAAAATTGATGAGTTAAGAAGAGATTTACTAGCCAATGTTTCTCATGATTTGAAGACGCCTTTAACGATGATTAAAGCTTATGCGGAGATGGTAAGAGATATTTCTTATAAAGATGATGAAAAACGAAAAATGCATTGTGATGTGATTATTAATGAGTCGATGCGGCTTAATATAATGGTTAATGATTTGTTAGAACTTTCAAAATTAGAGGCCAATGTTGGTAAGCTTTGTTTGACTAAGTATGATTTAATAGGGGAGATTAAAGATATTGTTAAACGTTATGAAATTATTAAAGAAACTGAGGATTATCATTTTGAATTAAATGTTCCTTCTAAAGCTATAGTTAGGGCTGATAGGAATCGGCTTAATCAGGTTTTATATAATTTAATTAATAATGCTATTAATTATACTGGTGATGATAAGAAGGTTATAATAAATGTAGTTAATGCTAAGGATAGTTTTTTAGTGGAGATTATTGATACTGGAAAAGGCATTAAGGATGAAGATATTGCTTATATTTGGAATAAGTATTACAAGAATGAAAAAAATCATCGAAGAAATGTGGTTGGTAGTGGGATTGGACTTTCAATTGTAAAGTCTATTTTGGAGCAACATGGCTTTGTTTATGGGGTAAAAAGTAAAAAAGATCATGGGTCAAATTTTTATTTTTACGTTAAGAAAAAATAATTCATAGTTTATTCACATATATTTCATAATTAAGTTGTATTCTTATTTTAAGAAAGGAGTGATGGAATAGTTAAGTACTCTATACAATAAAAATAACATATAAACTCAAACTCACACTTTTAGGAAAACGTTTTTTGTTTTCCTTTTTATATGTAAAGTTTCTTTTCTTTTTTAGCTTTTTTTGATAAAATTGTTTTTAGTTTGGAAGTGATGTTATGACTGAGAAGATGACAAAGTTAGTTGTTAGTATTTTTGGTTCTTGGGCGGCAACGTTGGTTGGTAAATATGTGATTGTTTTTGTAGTATCTATTTTGCCTATTTTAGAGCTTAGAGGTGGACTTTTAGCTTCTAGTTTGCTTGGTTTACCAATGTGGCAAAGTTTTTTGGTTTGTTTTTTAGGTAATGTTTTACCTATACCATTTATTTTATGGTTTATTACGCCTTTATTTGGACGTTTAAAAAAGATTAATGGTCTTAGAAGTGTAGTTGCGCGTTTAGAAAAGAAGGCTAAAAGTAAGCAAGCTCAAATTGAAAATTTGAAGTATGTGGGTTTATTTTTGTTTGTTGGTATTCCTTTACCAGGTACAGGGGCTTGGACTGGTTGTTTAATCGCGGCTTTATTAGGTTTGGATAAGAAGAAAAGTTTGTTAGCTTCGATGGCTGGTGTTTTAATGGCTGGTATTATTATGCTTATTTTATCTTATGGTATTTTAGGCAATTTGATAGGATAGTGATAGGATGAAAGTTAAAATTGGGATAAGTAATAGACATGTTCATTTGACAAAGGATGTTTATGAAAAATTATTTAGTGATGATTTTAAGGTTGATCATTTTATAAAGCAAGAAGGCGAATTTGTTACCGATAAAGTGGTTTGTTTAAAGGGCCCTAAGGGTATGATTGATAATGTTAAAGTTTTAGGGCCTTTTAGGGATTATAATCAAGTTGAGATATCACAAAGTGATGCTTATGTTTTAGGGCTTAAACCGCCAGTTAGAAAAAGTGGGGATTTAAAAGGGGCAAGTGATATTATTTTGCTTGCTAATGATAAGGAAGTATTTTTGGAGGAAGCTTGTATTTTAGCTAAGGCTCATATTCATATGAATAAAGAGGTGGCTTTAAAATATAATGTTTTGGATGATCAAATGGTTAATGTTTATTTTGACAAGGAGCGATCTGGGATGATTCATGCTTTTGTGAAAATAAAGGATAATGGGGTGTTAGAGTTACATGTTGACCGGGATGAGGCTAACTGTTTTTTGCTTTCTAATGGTGATGAAGTTGAGGTAGAAATTTAGGTGAGTTATGGGTTTTTATATTGGCAATATTAAGATAAAAAATAGGGTTGTTTTAGCGCCTATGGCGGGTATTTCTAATCCTTCCTATATGAAAATTTGTGAAGAGATGGGCATGGGTATGGGTATTACTGAGCTTTTGAGTGCTGAGGCAATTGTAAGAGGTAATAAAAAAACTTTTGAGATGTTAAAGGGTTTGGATCAAATAAAGGTTCCTGTTGCGGTGCAAATATTTGGTAGTGATCCACAGGTGATGGCAAAGGCTGCGAAGATTTTAAGTGATTCTTATAATGTGAAGATTATTGATATTAATATGGGATGTCCGGTAAATAAGGTGGCTATTGGGGCGAAAGCAGGGAGTGCTTTATTAAAGGATCCTGACAAATGTTATGATATTGTTAAGGCTGTTTGTAAGGCCAGTGATGCTTTGGTTACAGTTAAGATTCGTAGTGGCTGGGATAGTGATTCTATAAATGCACCTTTAGTGGCTAAGAGGGTTTGTGAAGCGGGTGCTAAGGCTATAAGTGTGCATGGTAGAACTAGAGCGATGGGTTATAGTGGTAAGGCAGATTGGCAGGTTATTAAAAAGGTTAAGGAAAGTGTTTCAATTCCTGTTATTGGTAATGGTGATGTGACAAATCCTTATAAGGCTAGGCAAATGTTAGAGGAAACTGGTTGTGATGCGGTGATGATTGGAAGGGCTGCTTTGGGTAATCCTTGGCTTATTAGGGATTGTGTTATGTTTTTAGAAGATAATGAGTTTGGTCCTTTTGTTTCACCTAAGGAAAAGATAGAGATGATTAAAAAGCATTTTGCTTTGTTAAAGAAAAATAGGCCTTTAAAGGTGGCTTTACTAGAGATGCGGACTAATTGTTTATATTATTTAAAGGGTATGCCTTTTAGTAAGGAAATTAAAACTAAAATTTGTGAGTGCAAAAGTGAAAAGGAATTGCTGGATTGTTTAGATGAATATTTGGGTTGGTTAGATAATTTATATATTTAGGTTATCACCACGTTTATTATAGTATTTATTCTTATAAAGTGTTATAATGTCTTCGGAGATTGACTTATCTAATGTACTTACAGGTTTTCTAGAGTGATTGCCATGTACAAATCCAGATTTGCCTTTCTCCTTATAAATAATAATTAGACGATTAACTTGTCTTTTAAATACCGAGCTTTTTACTAGCTTGTTTTTTGTTTTTATTATGGTCAATTAATTTTTTGATAACTTCATATTTTTCTTGTTCTTTCATTCTCAATACTTTGAGACATTTTCAAATACTAACACTTAAGACATTATCATAAATTAATCATATTAGTACATTTTTTTGGTATATTTTTGTTGACAAATGCTTAAATTATATATATAATCTAAATGTACTGCTTGATTAGCTCAGTCGGTAGAGCAAACGGCTGTTAACCGTTGGGTCGTAGGTTCGAGTCCTACATCAAGCGCCATTTAAGTTTTTGACTTGTTGTTTTGCAAGTTTATAATAGAGTTCATAATATTTATATTATGATTTTTTTGTTTATGTTAAGTTATTTATTATGTTAAGTTAGTAAAAGAATTTCAAGTAAAATCAAGGAATTCTTTATTTTTTTCTTAACATAATATTTTGATAAAATTATATAGTATTCATAATACAGA
>CANQYR010000039.1 GCA_947628125.1 uncultured Bacilli bacterium | reverse complement strand
ATTCCCATTTTTGTACATACTTAAATTCCCATTTTTGTACATTTTTATATTGACATTAACAAAAAGGTCTATCATATTTTCCTTTCCAGAATTTCTTCATAATAATACCATCCTTTCTTTCAATTTTATTTATCCCTTTCATTTCAATCACCCCCTTTCCGTTTTCCATATTAAAACATTAGAAGATGATTGGCAAATCACCAAATTTTCTATTTTGTAAGCACTTTTGGAAAATTTGCTTAGCAGATTTTCCTTTTTTGTATACAAATTTCCTTAAAATGGTCAAAATTTGCTTTTTTTTATATTTGTGTAAACTTTACAAAAAAACTGCCATAATTGACAGTTTTTTAACTTTATAAATAAAATTCTAAAAATATTATTTTTGACAATTCGGACAAAAATAAGTACTACGACCACCAACTTTTACCCTTTTAATAATGCCATGACAAACAAAACACTCACAATTTTCCCTCTTATGAACCTTTAAATGTTGTTGAAACCTTCCCGTAACACCTAAACTAGACGTATAACTTCTAATAGTTGTCCCACCACACTCAATTGCCCTCAAAATAATATCATTAGAAGCCTTGACAATCCTATCACACTCATCAATTGTTATATCCTTTCCTAACTTTAAAGGATTAACATTCGCCGCAAATAAAACCTCATCAGCATAAATATTGCCAAGACCACTAATAATACTTTGATCAAGCAATAAACTTTTCATAGGTATATTTTTCTTATACAACTTCTCATATAAATAATCCTTATTTAAATCTTTACTAATAGGCTCGATACCTTGCTTCAAAATTGCTGGATAATCTAAATACTCATCCTCTTTTAATAAAATCATCCTACCAAACTTTCGCGTATCATGATACCTAAGCGTACTTTGATCACTAAAAGTAAAAACAACATGCTCATGCTTAGTTGCCTCATCATCACAAGGCTTAATAAAAAACTTGCCCTCCATCCGTAAATGACTTAACAAAACATAACCATCTAAACAAAATATTAACCACTTACCAATTCTTTTAATATCATTAAAACTCTTACCGATTAATAAATTTTTAAAAGCAGATACATCCCCATCAATCATTTTCTCATAATAAACATCAACACTTACAATTTTCTTACCTAAAATTCTTTGCTTTAAAGTATTTCTAACTGTTTCTACCTCAGCAATCTCTGGCATATTTACTCCTCCTTTAATAACCTTACATCATTAATAAACCCCTCTATAATCAAATCATTTCCTAACTCAGGATGAAACTGTAATCCAATTGCTAACCAATCATCAGTACTTTCAATACCTTCTAAAACGCCATCATAACTAAAAGCACTAACCTTAAACAACTTCGAAATATGACTAACCATATCTAAATGAAAACTATGAACATCAATAATCTGCTTATTAACATACCGATATAACCTTGAACTAGGCTCAATAAAAATGGGATGCAAAGAAGAAGAAATATCCAAAACCTTCTCCTTCACCTTAAAATGACTATCATCACCAATCTTCTTAACAACAAAATCCTCTGCCAAAGATAAAGAAGAAAAATCATCAATACTTGAAAAAACCGCTAGAGCTTGCATACCAAGACATATACCCAAAACAGGCTTTTTACATTCATAAGCATACTTCAAAAGATTAATACAAGCTTTGGAAATACTATCCCCACCCGGTATTAAAAAACAATCACACATCGATAAATGTTCATCTATCACCAAATCATCTTTGATAACAAGTAAAATAGGCACAGCATCAAGATGATCTAAATAACGTTTTAAATAAACAAACTTAGTCTCATATTTATTATCCTCATCCAAAATATTGGGAAAAATTCCAATCTTAATCACAAAATATCACCAATAAAAATTATGTAAAACTACTTTGTTTCATACCAATCACTACCAAAATCACAACTTACTTTAAGTGGAACACACAAATCAATAACATGCATCATAATATCCAAAACAATTTCCTTAACAATATCCTCTTCTTCCTTTAAAACATCAAAAATAAGCTCATCATGAACCTGCAAAACCATCTTGCTCTTAATTTTAGAAGCCTTAAAACGCTTTGCTATTTCCACCATCGCTTTTTTAATAATATCTGCACTCGTACCTTGAATTGGCGTATTAAGGGCGATACGCTCACCTGCTTGCCTAACCATAAAATTAGATGACTCAAGCTCAGGAATAACCCTTTTTCTTTTTAACATCGTTCTAACATAACCCTTTTCATAAGCTTCCTTAACAATATCATCCATATATTTCTTAACACCAGGATAAAGCTCATAATACTTCAAAATAAACTCCTTAGCTTCCTTACTACTAATTTCTAAATTTTCTCCTAAACCAAAACCACTAATGCCATAAACAATTCCAAAAATAACCGCCTTAGCCGTACTACGCATCTTCTTTGTTACTTCCTTTTCACTAACCCCATACATATCCGCGGCCACCTTTGTATGAATATCCTCCTCATTTACAAAAGCATCAATTAACTCCTTAGAACCAGATATATGCGCTAAAATACGTAACTCAATTTGACTATAATCAACACTTAAAAACTCATCATAAGATGGAATAAAAGCCTTTCTAACCTTCCTACCATCCTCAGAACGAACCGGAATATTTTGCAAATTAGGCTCCGTCGAACTTAATCTTCCAGTCCTTGCAAAATTTTGCTTAAAAATCGTATGCACCTTACCATCTGGAAAAATACAATTTTCTATCCCCTCTAAATAAGTAGAACAAATCTTAGTTAAATTACGATACTCCAAAACCTTTTCAATAATTGGATGTAAACCAAGAAGCTTAGTCAAAACCTTAACATCCGTCTTATAACCCTTAGTCGTCTTCTTAGCTCCAGGCAAATTAAGCTTAAAAAATAATATTTCCCCTAACTGCTTAGGACTTGCAATATTAAACTTCTCACCAGCCAAATCATAAATCTCATTTTGCACAACAAAAATCTGCTCCAAAACCTCACTTTTCATCTTCTCCAAAACATCTTCTTTAACCCTAACACCCATCATCTCCATATCCGCTAAAACAGGCGCTAAAGGCATCTCAATATTTCTATATAAATCCATCATCTCTTCTTTTTCCAAATTTTCCAAAGCTAAATCATTAAAATCATACAAAAACCGTGCCTTCATACTAACATCTAAAGCCAAAGAATCCATATTACCCTTTTTATAAAAATCCTCCAAAAAAGGTACATTATAACCATTAGGAACCATATAAAAAGCTATATCATCCCTACTAGAATCACTAAGTAAAGCCATCGCAATCATATAATCATCTTGCATATCACAAACAAACATATTGCTTTTCTTTAAAGCCACAATATTCTTTTTATAATCATAAGTAACAATCTTTTTCCCTTTAATTCTTTCTAATACATCACCAATAAGATCCTTAGAAACAAAATAAACATCATCTTTGCAACTAACTGCCGCCCCTAAAATATCAGCCTTAAAATAATTAAACTCACTAATTTCCAAATAAAAGCCATACTTATCACAAAGAGGAATATCCAAAGCACTAGAAATATTTTTAAAAGCAAAAGACTTTACAACTTCCTCCT
Organism: uncultured Bacilli bacterium; assembly: GCA_947628125.1. Lineage (GTDB taxonomy): Bacteria > Bacillota_I > Bacilli_A > RF39 > UBA660 > Ventrenecus. The sequence continues at coordinate 5,118 of CANQYR010000039.1, read as the reverse complement.
TTTTTATACCTTTCAAAAAAGAAAAAAATTCCAACTCTTCATAAATATGAATAAGCTCTTCCCCGGCCAAAGGCTCATATTTAAGATCCTCTAAATCCTTAACATCTAAAGGTACATCCCGGTAAATTGTCGCAATCTCCTTACTCATAAAAGCATTTTCCTTATCAAGCACAAGTTTTTCCCGCGTTTTACCCTTTATCTCATCAATATGCTCATATATATTTTCTAAAGAACCATACGTTTGCAAAAGACTTAAAGCCGTCTTCTCCCCAATACCCCTAACACCTGGAATATTATCAGATGAATCACCAGCCAAAGCCTTCATATCAATTATCTTAATAGGCTCAATACCATAATCAGCCTCAAAAGAAAGTGGATTATACCTAATATAATCTTTTTGCTTTAACAACTTCATCTCTAGCTGCGGACTTATAAGTTGTAATAAATCACGATCTGAAGAAATAATCGTCCCCACAAAATTAGGATCTTCCTCCACCATTTTAGCAAACGTTCCAATAATATCATCAGCCTCATAAGGAGCTAATTCAAAATACTTAATACCCATAGCCTGCAAAATCTTTCGCGCATAAGGCTCTTGCATATGTAACTCCATCGGCGTTTTCTTACGACCTTCCTTATAAAAATCATACTTTTCCTTCCGAAAATTCTTACCAATATCAAACGCAACCGCAATATAAGTTGGCTGTTCCTCAGCAATTATCTTGTTCATCATACTAATAAAGCCATACAAAGCATTCGTAGGAAAGCCCTTAGAATTTTTTAAAAGAGTTCCTGTATAAGCCGTCGCATAATAACTTCGAAATAACAAATTGTTTCCATCAACTAATATAATATTTTTCACCACTATCCCGCCTTTAAAACATTGTACCATTTATACATTAAGATGTAAATTAAGTAAATCACATTATTTGCCTAACATCATCAATTGTATAACCTTTTCTTTGCATCCTAACCATAACCTCAAAATCTAATTTATCACCATCATACTTTTTTAAAAGCCGCTTTCTTATCTTCATATAATCACTTTTAACACTATCTTTTGAAACAGAAATACTAATATTTTGTAAAGAATTATTAATACAATCCATCTCATAACCTTGACTAACCAAATATCTTTTAAGCTTATTTAAAATCTCATTTTTACTACCTTTATGATAAGACTTAAGCCGTTTAAAGCACAAAACATCACAACGTTTTTGAAAATCATAATCCTCTAATAATGAAGAACTAACATCCAAATCAAGACCTAATAAAGATAACTCCTTCAAAATTTTCTTCGGACCCGATAAAGAAAGCTCTATCGCATCATGAACATAACACTTAGCAAAATCGTAATCATCCAAATACTTTTCCTTTTTTAAAACATCAATAACCGCTAAAATCAAATTATCATCAAAACCCTTATCATTAAGTCTTTTAAAAACTTGACTTTCACACCTTTTCTTAACACTTAAATACTTAATAGCCTCAAAATAAGCATCCTTTTTCTTATTTAAATCAAGCGCCTTATTTAACTCTTCCAAAGAAATATTTTTCTTAACTAAAAAACCACAATCCAAAATAACATCATCATAAAAACTATACCAAACATCATCTATCAAAACCAAATAAGTATTCTTCTTAGACTTTTTAAAACTTTTTACTTGCAAATTAATCACCACCTATTAATAGCTTACCACACAAATATTTGTTCGTCAAAGAAAAATAAAAAAAAAGAATTATTTGCTAAGCACAATCGTCACATCGGAAAGTGGATAACTAACACAAGGATGAATATAATGATACTTCATATCCGAAGCTAGCAAATAATTAGTATCAGCCTTAACCTTACCAGATACTAACTTACTACGGCAAAAGCCACAAACACCAACCATACAAATAGAAGGACTATCAATGCCGCCATTTTCCATCGCCTTTAATAAAGGCTCATCCTCATAACAATCAACAACCTTCTTTTCCTCACCACTTATAACCGTTAAAGAATGCAAAATATGATGAAGTTCAAGCTCACTTTCCTTATATATATCATGACGAATATCCTTATTTGGCACATCCAATTCCTTAAAAACATCATTTAAATAATGATAAAAATGAACCGGACCACTAACAAAATAAGAATACTTACCAAGCTCATAACCCATAATCATCTCTTTTGATATTAAACCATAATCATAACCATCTAAATTTTCATCACTTAAAATATAATGTACATCAATTTTATCACACTTCTTAGCTAACAAATCCAGCTCATCTTTAAAAATTAAATCCTTTTTCTTCGCTTCCCCATATAAAATAGTCAAAGAAAAATCCTCCAATTTATCACTAATTGCCCTAGCCATTGCCATAATAGGTGTTATCCCACTACCACAAACCAAAGCCAAAACATTTTCCTTATCCCTTAAACTAGAATAATTAAAATTACCAAAAGGCCCATGAATAGTAAACGAATCGCCCACATTAACATCATTTAACATATGATTAGAAACAATCCCATCTCTGACCCTTTTAATAGTAATATCATAATGATCTAAATTCTTAGGTGAACTAGAAATAGAATAACATCTTTTATAAACCATACCATTAAGCTTAAAATCTAAAACAATATAAGATCCAGCCTTAAACAAAGGCATACTCTTATCTTTACACTTCAAACTAAAAGTCTTAGCATCCATCGTTTCCTTTTTTATATCACTTACGAAAACATCAATACTTAAAGGATGCATCACCCTAGCTAAATTATTTAAAGGATAATCAAATTTAACATCATCAATATATGCACTGTTAATAGCCTCTTGCCTTTCTTTACATATATTATCAAACTTCTTAATATCTGAAGAAGAAACACTATCTTTCATCATTATCCTCCTTTTCCATAATACTTAAATAAGCATCATAACCAGATAAATAATTCCATGACGTAAAAGCCGTCATCGCTGAATAATCACCAGTAAAATATAACCCATCTATGTAATTTTCATTTTTCCTATTCATTAACCTTGGTAACAAATTATCACACTTACTTGTCATATAACCCATACTACCATCAGCATTATTAGTATACCTACAAAAAGTAAGCGGTGTAGCAATCTCTATTTCCTCAATACAACTTCTAATATCACATGAAGTAGCCTGCTCAAAAACACTAATCATATTATCCGCAAAAGCTTCCTTCAAATCAAAATAATTATCCATTGTAACCGTCTTACTAAAAACATTGGAAAAAATTAAACTTTGTAAACATATAACACATGTTCCCTTATCACTAGCCTCATCATTAACAACATTTAAAACATTAGCAACTAAATTATCATTTTTTAACCTCTTCATTCGCTCAAATTCTTTTTTACTATTAAGAGTATGATAAATAAAATAAGAAGCATGCTTTAACCCTAACTGTGAAGCAGACTTATTAAGACCTAAATAAACACAAACCATCCTTGGCCCTAAAATACGACTATTAGTTAAACTCTTAGCCTTACTTGGAACACAAGAACTATTAATAAGTTTGCCATAAACCAAATTAGGTGATAAATCACATATAACATTATCCGTTAAATACTTCTTACCATCTAAAGTCTTAACCCCAATAATCTTGTTATTTTCAGTCAAAATCTCACTAACTTCCGTAAAAAGCTTAAAACTACCCCCTAAAGAAGTAAACTTTTCAAAAAGCGTCAAAGAAACATCATACATACCAAGCAAAGGTACAAAAGGCTTAGAATTAACATAACCATATATAACCAAAGCATACTCAACAAAACTTATCTTATCAATTGGACTATGTAAATAAAACCAATAAGTACCTAACAAAGAAATAGCTTTAGAAGGCATATGAAGCTTTTTCAAAACCGCTAACAAACTTAAATCACTAACCTTAATAAAACGGCCATACTTCTCCTTTAATAAATTAACATCATCCAAATGAACAATAGCCTCACTAACTTCCTTACAAAGACTAAAAAATTCCTCCATACTCCGACGACTATTAGGCACATACTCTTCCATTTTTAAAATAAAATTATCTACCCCAGTTGGAAAAGAAAAACTCTCATTATCATCTAAAGAGACAACATTAAAAACCTCATCCATACTTTGCATTTTAATATCATCTAAGACGTCCAAATCTTTAAAAATTTTACCTAAATAGCCAAGATTATCCTTACTTCCAATTTCCCATAACTCTTGGAAATAACAATCAAAAGAAAAACGCCCACGACAAAAAGCTGATTGCTTACCAAAAGGCAAATGTCCCTTGTCTAAAAGCAAAACATTCTTACCCTTTTTTTGCAAAGCCAAAGAAGAAACAAGGCCACCACCGCCGCCGCCAATTACAATGGCATCATATTTCATGTTAAATCCCCTTCCTATTATTAAACATAATTATACCACAAAAAAAACAAGATAAACAAGAATTTAACAACTTATTTGCAAGTACAGCTTTTTAAAAATCTCCAAATGAATCTGTTCATCTAAAATAATCCTTTCAATAAGCTTTTTAACACACTCATCACCAATAGAAACATACAAAGATTCATAATCATTAATCGCCAAAGACTCACTTTCAATATCAATCTCTAGTATCGTTTTTAAATCTGTATCATAATATACATTGTGACTATTCCAATTTACATTAACATTACAACTCATATCACTAAAAATTGGACTTTCACCTAACAAAAGCATATACTTACCAAGCAAATAAATATGGTGCATCTCAACCTTACTAATATCAAGCAAAATACGGGCAATTTCCGGATAATCTTTCTCTAAGACCATACTTTGATAAACATACATACAAACAGATGTCACTTCACCATTACACCCCGCATACAAATGCGATAAAAGCTTAGCCAAAAACAAATTTTTCTTTAATACTTTACAATCTGGATAAGGTTCATTAGCAAAAGTTCTCAATATAATCACCTAAAATACTATATGTTAAACATACCATTTTTAACATTTTTACCCCAAAAAAGCAAATTATTTGTTGACATCAACGTTTGTTTTTGATAACATTGAAAGTGTCAAGAAAAACGGGCGTTTAGCTCAGTTGGTTAGAGCATCTGCCTTACAAGCAGAGGGTCTGCGGTTCGAGTC
>CANQYR010000038.1 GCA_947628125.1 uncultured Bacilli bacterium | reverse complement strand
AAATCCTTTCTAATTTATATATTTCTATATTACCATAGAAAGGATTTATACTTTACACAAATTTATTTACAGACTCTCCTAACAACCTTTTTTTAAATTTCCCTCATTTTTTCCTTATCCTTATAAGGATTTTTGGGATCTATTTTGTCAACAAATAAAATCCCATTTAAATGATCAATCTCATGCTGAAAAGCAATTGATATTTCCTCTCTAACTCGCATAGTCTTTTTTTGTCCAAACTGATCATAAAAAGCCACATTCATTCTAGCATACCTTGGCACAATACCATCAACTTCGCGGTTGACACTTAAACATCCTTCGCCCTCACCAACATAAATTTTTTCCTCACTATAAGATAGTATTTGCGGATTAATGATAATATAATTTCGAAAAGAATGATCATCAAGCTCCTCAGCAATAACAAAAATGCGCTTTAAAATTCCTAGCTGCACCGCACTCATACCCCAACCAGCTCTTAAATTATATTTTTCTCTTTCCTCATCAATTTGACTCATTTGTAAATAAACGAGCATATCATCAATCATTTTTAATTCCTCTTTAGTAAGTGGGAATTCTACTTCCTTTGACATTTTTCTTAAACGGTCATCTTTTTCATCCAAAATCTTTAAATTTGGCAATTTCAATCGGCATCACCCCTTAAAACAATACTTATTGTACCATAGATTTTCAATTTTTAAAGTATAAATTAAAAAGAATAGGCTAAATTGCTATTCTTTTTCTAAGATTAATTGTTGTTATTGTTATTATTTCCATACCATCCTGCACCAATTATGATAACAAGAAGGATGAATAAAACAATCCAGATTGCTGCTCCTGCGCCATATCCACTAGTATATCCGGCATAGCTATTATTATTGCAACATGGACTTTGGTATCCACCATAGCCGCCACCGTAGTAGCCATTATTTCCATAGTAATACATAAACGTAACCTCCTTAATCTTTCTACTATAGTTTATTAAAATCTTTAATTTTTGACATAAAAAAAAGTCAATTTTTGTAAAAGAAGAGAAATATCCGCCATTTTATGTTAAAATAATGACAATAGGTGAGAACATGCAAAAGTTATTTCGAAAAATTGATAAACCATTATTTTTTATGACTTTGTTATATACTATTTTAGGCCTTATTATGGTTTTATCGGCATCCAATGTCTCTGCCGTCTTAAGATATGATGTGACGCCTTACTATTTTTTCATTAGACAACTAATATTCATAACCATTGCCTATATAGCGGGGTTCATCGTCTTAAAAATTCATACCAAATATTATAAAAGATTATCATTTCTTTATATGATTTTTGTTATCATTTTACTAGGCCTTGTTTATTTATTTGGTAAAATCGCCGGTGGTGCCCAAAGTTGGCTAAACTTTGGCTTTTTCAACATCCAACCAACGGAATTTGCCAAAACCGCCATTATTATTTACATGGGCTGTTTTTATGAAAAAAGCCTCAAAAAACAAAAAAAATTTTCCTACAATTTTATCCCTTTAATATTTATCAGCATCATGGCTTTCTTTATCTACAAACAACCCGATCTAGGAGGCGTAATAATCATATTAGGCATTAGCTTTTTAATATTCTTAAGCATTCCTTTTTCCAAAAAAAACAAAATAAAACTTTTAAAATTAAGTGCCGTTGCCATAGCAATTGCTGCCGTAATCATCCTTGCCATGGGTAATAGAATATTTAATAGTTCCCAAAAACAACGCTTAAACTTCTTTTCCCCATGTAGTAGGTACATGGAAGACTCAGGATATCAAGTTTGTAATGGCTTCATTGCCTTTCATAATGGGGGCATCTTTGGAGTTGGACTTGGCAATTCCACCCAAAAATATTTATACTTGCCCGAAGCTCATACCGACTTTATCTTTCCTATTATTGTTGAAGAACTAGGTCTTATAACCGGCATAGCCATCATTATAGGTTACATATACATATTATCTCGCATTTTAAAAATAGCTAAAAAAGCCGATGCTCTAAGAAACCAAATAATATGCTATGGAACTTTTATCTATTTATTATTACACTTACTAATCAATTTTTTAGGTATCTTAGCCTTAATACCTTTAACCGGCGTACCCCTTCCTTTACTAAGCTATGGTGGTTCATTTAACTTAAACGTTATAGTTATGCTTTTCCTTGTCCAAAGAATTAATATTGAAACCGAAGAAAATGAACAAAAACGTCGCCTTAATAATTTATAAAAAATATTTGACAAATAAAGTAATATTATGCTATAGTTAAGTTACTTAATAGGAAGTGATAAATGATGGAATGCTTCAAAATTTAAAGATTCCAAGTGTTTCTTTAGATTTTATAGATTGTTGATTTTTATCCGATCGGCATTTCCTAAACGTGATTTTTTGAGTCAATCACTATTTTCACTTATGGATTTTTATCTTATCTAACTATTAAGTTATACGTATAGTGGGCTAGATAGGAAGGCAATATTTATATCTGTCAATATATGTATGTGTCTATCCACCACGAAAAAATATGTCAGTTGACAGACTGATGTATTTTTTTTATTCTCAAAAATTGTAAAATTAATGTAAAATTTGTCTAAAAAAAAGGAAAATACCTCCTATAAAAGAAATATATAAGTAGAAAAGCGAAAAAAAGCTTTTCTTAGAAAGGAGGACCTATGGAAAACTTAAAAGAATTTATTGCCGAAAAAAAGTACCTTTTTATCACCGGTATTCTCACCTTGATGTGTATATTTATGGGCTTTTTATACTTAAAAAAAGCTGATGCTGAAGAAGCCTTTAACTGCCCAGTAGTAGAAGAGGAAGAAATAGAAACTTTAGGGGAATATGTAAGTGTTGATATAAAAGGAGCGATAAGAAACCCTGGCGTTTATAATTTAAAAGAAGGCTCAGTAGTAAATGATCTAATTAAAGCTGCCGGTGGCCTAATGGCTGATGCTGATACATCAACATTAAACCTAAGCAAAAAATTATCTGATGAAATGGTAATTGTTGTTTATACGAAAGCTGAAGTTAAAGAACAAAACCAAACAAGCCTTGGCGATGCTAGTATAACAAATGAACTAGAAAGCAATGAAACAATAATCGGTGGTACAACTAAAGAAAAACAAGAATCAAATGGTAAAATAAACTTAAACACTGCATCTCAAGAAGAACTAGAAACACTACCAGGTATTAAAACAGTCAAAGCTCAAAGTATTATTGCTTATCGCCAAAAATGTGGGGCATTTCGGAAAATAGAGGATATTAAAAATATCTCAGGCGTAGGGGATAAACTTTATGAACAAATTAAAGATTATATTACAGTCTAAGTATTTTTATCTATCCTTATTTCTTCTGCTTTTAATTGTAAGCCTAATCAATTTTTCAACGCCTTTAAAAAGTAACTATACAGAAAATGATAAAACAATCAAAGGCACCATTATTAGCTATACCATCAAAGATAATACCTTAAAAATAACCTTGCAAGCTAAAGAAAAAATTATTGCTTACAAAAATATTAAAGATCAAGAAGAACTACAAAACTTAAAAACTATGATGCAAGCTCATGCAGACATTGTGGCTAAAGGAACCTTTAAAAAACCACCATCTAATGAGCTTCCTCATGTTTTTTCTTATCAAAAATATTTAGCCAATCAAAAAATTTATTGGTTATTTTTCATCGATGACTTGCAAATTAAACCTAACCAAAACCTAATATATAAAATAAAAAATCTATGGCTTAAACGTTTTGATAAAATTCCTAATTCTTATATCAAAGCCTTTATAGCCAATCAAAAAGAAGTCGATCTAGACATTTTTTACCAAAATAACATTGGCCATATCTTTGCCATAAGTGGTATGCATGTTGCTTTTCTTTTAATAATACTAAACAAAATTTTTAAAAAAAAGCCCATCATCATCTTCATTTTATGGTTTTATGCCTTCTTAGTTAATTTTCCTATATCAGCTGTAAGAGTCATTTTATGCTATACTATCAAAAGCTTAAACCTAGAATTAACCAATCGGCAAATTTTATTTTTAAGTGCCTTTTTAATACTAATCATTAATCCTTATAATCTTTTGGATATAAGTTTTTTATACACCTATTTAATTGCCCTTGGTTTAACCTTTTTTGATCAAAAAAATTGCCACTGTAAAAGCCTATCCTTAAGTATCTATTTATTTTTCCTAATCATTCCTCTTAATGCCAGTAAAGATTTTACCATCAATTTCTTAGCCATATTTATCAATATAATTGCCACATATTACTTAACTATTTTATATTCACTAGCCTTACTAAGTTACATCATTCCCTATATAAGTAATATCTTTACTTTCTTCATGGATATATTTTTAAAAATAAATGAGTATTTTGGCCAAATAAAATCCTTCCAAATAGTAATGCCATACTTTTGTCCAATATTCTGGCTTTTATATTACTTTTTCTTTTACAAAAGCTTTATCCTTCATCAAAAAAAATATTTTATCTTAATTATTTTATTTTTCCTTATCTTTAATAGCTATCCTAAATTTTTAAAAGAAGCTAAAATAAGCTACCTAAGTGTCGGGCAAGGAGATTCCAGTTTATTAGTATCACCAAACTTAAAACACTCTTACCTAATTGACTGTGGTGGAAGCTTAAGTAACAATTACACCGTTAAAAATATGGTTACTTATTTTCATAGCTTAGGTTTAAATAAAATTGATGCCTTAATTTTAAGCCATGGTGATTATGATCATGCCGGCAACACTATAGAATTAATAAATGAATTTCCCATCACTAAAATAATTACCAATAATAATGATTACAATGAATTAGAAATGAAGATAAACAAAGTTAAACCCTTAAACAAATTTACGACCATTAATAATTTTTTTAAAATTCAAAATATTAACCCTTTAAAAGATGATCAAGACGAAAACACAGCAAGCTTAGTCTTAGAAGTAACTTTTTGGCAATACAAACTATTATTTATGGGTGATGCTCCCATTAAAGTTGAAGAAAAGTTATTAAATAAAAATATTCAATCTTTAATCTTGAAAGTTGGCCATCATGGTTCGAAAACAAGTTCATCTATAAATTTTTTAAAAAAAGTAAACCCTAAATTAGCCATTATAAGTGCAGGGGAAAATAACATTTACAATCATCCCCATAAGCAAGTTATAGATAACCTTAAAAAATTAAATATTTCTTACTATGTAACCAAAAGTTCCAAAACAATCGAGACTATTTTTACTAAGAAAGACTATCAAATAAACCCAATTTTTGATACAATGAATAAAGAAGAAGGGATACAATGAACTATTTAATTGAAACAGATAGTAAAGTTTTACTTGACCAAGCTTTAGAGAAAATCCTTAATGATTCCCAAAATAAAGTTATCTATTCCTACCAAGATACTACTATCAAAGAAATAATAGAAGAAGCCTGTTATGTCTCTCTTTTTAATGATCAAAAATACATTATTGTTAAAAATGCCAATTTTTTTGGCAAAGATAAATTAAACGATAATGATACTAAATTATTAACGTCATACTTAGAACATCCCTCTAACTTAACAACCTTAATTTTTACCACTTATGAAAACGTTGACAAACGAAAAAAAATCGTCAAAGATTATCCCGGCAAATTTTTATCGTTACATGCTCCATTAGGGTATGAATTAAAAAATCAAATCAAAAAAACCATTAACCAAGAAGGATATAAAATAGATGATGAACAATGTGACTATCTAAAAGAAGCTTGTTTAAATAACTGGGACTTAATTTATAATGAAATAAAAAAACTATCACTTCTTTTAAAACCTAATACCAAAATTACAACCGAATTATTAAGTCAAATAATTCCCAAATCTGTTAAAGATGATACCTTTAAATTTGTTGATGCGGTAACCCAAAAACAAATGGCTTTAAGTTTTAAAATTTTAGATGAATTAAAACTGTTAAAAATCGAACCAATTGCTATCATAAATTTACTAGCAAGACAATTTCGTCTAATGCTTTACTACAAATTACTACTTAAACAAAATGCTAGTCCAAATCAAATATTATCTACCTTAAATATCGAATCATGGCAGCTAAAAAAAATAGCCAAAGAGGCTAATATTTATCATGAAGATGACTTAAAACAATCCTTAATATCCTTAGCTAACTTAGATGTTTTTCTAAAAAATGGCAAACAAGATAAATGGCTTGGTCTAATAAACTTTCTCATGATTCATTTTGAATATTGATAAGCAAAAAAAAAGTGAATTTTTTTAATATTGTTTATACTTTTCAATATTTCGAAAATTACACTTAGCAATTTCTAAAAGCTTTTTCTCGCCATACTTTTTAACAATCAAAGCCGTTGTACGATCAACATTTTCACCTGCACCTTTTGGAATAGGCATACCAAGCTCTAAAGAAAGATTTTTAAGTTCTTCCAAAAATATATAACGACTTATACAACTAGCTGCTGCTACCGCAATACAAATACTTTCAGCCTTTGTTAAAAAAGTAACATCATAAACTTTATCTTTTTCCGCTTTTAAATGTTCATAATACTTATTTTTATAGACAAACTGGTCAATAATAATTTCATCATACTCATAACCTTGCATCTTTAACTCATACAAAACTTTATTATGAATAATAGCCTTAATCCTATTCATATTATAGCCTTTACTTTGATAATCATTATACTCTTTATCTGATAAAATATAAGTTACATGCGGAACTTCTTTTATTAAAGTTGGATAAATACTTGCAATTTTTTCATCTGTTATTATTTTCGAATCACGAACGCCTAATTTATCTAAAAAATCAATCTTATCTTTCGGAACATAAGCCGCCGTTACAACAATCGGACCAAAAAAATCGCCAACGCCAACTTCATCCGAACCAATGATATTTTTTTCGATAAAACCTAGTCTTTGTTTCCTAGCTAATTCTAGTTTTTCTCTTCCTTCTGCTAAATTAATGCGCTTACCAGTTAAGTTTCTTTCAATCTCAGCCCACATTTTAGCATCAACATCCGCACTTGCGCCTTGAAACATAACTTTACCAGATTCATAAAGGGTAACAGTTGTATCAGCATCATCAGCTTGAAAAATTGAATAAGGAGGATTATTAGCCCGCCTTTTATCTTTGTAGTATTCAACCATTTTTTCTTTTAACTTTTCACTTGCTCTAAAAACAATAATCATATCCACCACCTAAAGTAACTATATCACAAATTTATTAACTTTACAAACAAAGTAAAGTAATAATTGTAACAGTTTACTAATTTTCACAAAATAAGCCCAAAACATATTTGAAAAAATTTTGCATTTCTTATTTAATTATAATATAATAACACTAAGGAAGGTGTTTGTATGCTTGTGGATGTAATTATCGTATTATTTTTATTAATGGGTGCGATTGTTGGTTTTAAAAGAGGCTTGTTTAAAAGTAGTGTAATGTTTTTAGGGACAATATTAGTTATTGTTCTTGCCTTTTATCTAAAAAATCCCGTATCTAAATTTTTATATTTACATTTACCATTTTTTGACTTAGGCAAAGGAATACAAGTATTTAATATTTTATTTTATGAAGCCATCGCTTTTCTAGTTGTATTTCTAATATTAATGAGCTTACTTAAAATAATTATTAAAATAACAGGCTTGTTTGAATTGCTTTTAAAATTAACTGTCGTCTTAGGTTTGCCATCGAAAATATTAGGTGCAATTTTTGGCTTATTAGAACAATATTTACTTATTTTCATAATATTATTTATCGGCGTTAGAGTAAGCGTTACCTCATCACTTATCTATGAAAGTAATCTAGCCCCTAAGATATTAAATTCTAGTCCATTGCTTTCTAATATTGTTAGTGATTATTCAAACTCATTTAATGAAATATATGAATTAAAAAATAAATACGACAATATAGAAGATAAAAATGAATATAATAAAGAAGCCTTAGAAATACTTTTAAAATATCAAATAATTACCCCTGATGCTGCCGATTCTTTAGTAAAACAACAAAAACTTTCCTTTGATGGGGCATCTATAATTATCGAAAAATACCAAGGAGGAAATGAAAATGATTAAAATATTAGATAATGAAGAAAATTTTGAAGAAGAAGTTGATAAAGACTTAGTTTTGCTTTATTTTTATGCTGATTGGTGTGGAGCTTGTCAAACTATGCAAAAAGTTATTGAAAATGTAACTCAATGTGATGTTTTAAAAATCAATGTCGATGATTTTCATATGGTAGCTAAAGAATATGAAGTCATGTCCATACCAACTATGTATCTTTTAAAAAAAGGTGAGGCGGTAGCCAGAAAAGTTGGCGCCTTAAGTAAAACAGAACTACTAGATTGGATATCATCTTATCAAAAGTAAGGTTACTTCTTAAAAAACCTTACTTTTTTCTTGTAACTAATCATAAAATTTGGTACAATACCATTGGCTTATGAAAAGCAAATAAACATGCACTAGGGATTATTTTTTTCGAGTGCTCGTGGCATCGAGTGAAAAAAATGAGTAGATCTAGGCAGAAGTATAACGAAGGAGAGTGTTTTTAAATGGCCATAGTTTCTAAAAATAATTTACTAGAAGCTGGAGTTCATTTTGGACATCAAACTAAAAGATGGAATCCTAAAATGAAACCGTATATTTATGGAGCAAGAGATGATATTTATATTATCGATCTTGACAAAACAATGACTGAAATGGAAAAAGCCTATGAAGCTTTAAAATCCATCGCGTCTAATGGTGGTACTTTCTTATTTGTAGGTACTAAAAAACAAGCTGGAGAAGTAGCAAAAGAAGAAGC
>CANQYR010000037.1 GCA_947628125.1 uncultured Bacilli bacterium | reverse complement strand
TAAAGGTAAAGGTAATGTTGAAGAGTGGGTAGCAGTAGTAAAAGAAGGCAAAATCATGTTTGAAATATCTGGTGTAAGTGAAGCCATTGCGCGTGAAGCCTTACGTCTTGCCTCACACAAATTGCCTGTTAAATGTAAGTTTGTGAAAAAGGAAGGTGAAATCTAATGAGCTCTGAAGAAATAAGAAAATTAACGGACGAAGAAATCGTAAAAAAAATCAAAGCTGGTAAAGCTGAGTTATTAGATTTGCGTATGCAAAATGCCCGTGGTACATTAGAAAAAACCGCTAAAATTAATTTATTACGTAAAGATATTGCCAGAATGATGACAATATTAAATGAAAGAAAAGAAAAAACTGTAGGAGGTAATAACTAATGGCAGAGAAAAAGAAACAAGAACTAATAGGTAGAGTTGTAAGCGCCTCTGCCGATAAAACAATTACAGTTTTAGTTGAAACACATAAAAGACATCCATTATATGGTAAACGCGTTAAATATTCAAAAAAATATGCAGCTCATGATGAAAAAAATGTTGCAAAAGTAGGAGACACAGTCAAAATTAGAGCAACTAGACCACTTTCAAAAACTAAACGTTATGAATTGGCAGAAGTTCTAATTGAAGCTGTTGTTTTGTAGGAGGTAACTTTATGGTAATGCAAGAATCAAGACTTAAAGTAGCCGATAACTCTGGTGCTAGAGAAGTATTAGTTATTCGCTGCTTAGGTGGAAGCAAAAGAAAAACTGCCAATATTGGTGATATTGTTGTATGCACAGTTAAAAAAGCTATTCCAAATGGAACAGTTAAAGCTGGTAAAGTTGTCAAAGCTGTTATTGTAAGAAGCGTTGAAGGTATAAGAAGAAATGATGGAAGTTACATCAAATTTGATGATAATGCCTGTGTTTTAATAAAAGATGATAAAACCCCAATTGGGACTCGTGTTTTAGGGCCAGTTGCCAGAGAATTAAGAGAAAAAGATTTTATGAAAATCGTTTCTTTGGCACCTGAAGTGTTATAAAGGAGGAAATCAAAATGGTTAAAAAAGGCGATACTGTTTTAATCCTTGCTGGTAAAGATAAAGGCAAAACTGGCAAAGTATTAAAAACCATAGCGAAAAAAGATCGTGTTATTGTTGAAGGTATAAACATTGTTAAAAAACACGTTAAAACAAATCAAAAATATGAAAATGGTGGAATCTTTGATATTGAAGCCCCAATCCATGTGTCAAATGTAAGAAAAGTAGAAAAATCTACTAAGAAGAAAGATTAAGGTGGGAAAATGAGTACATATAAAGAATTATATAATAAGGAAATTGTTCCTGCATTAATGAAAGAATTTAACTATAAGTCTATTATGCAAGTACCAAAACTTGACAAAATAGTTATCAACATTGGTGTTGGTGAAGGTCACATTGATGATAAATACATTGAAGCTGCTTTAAAAGACTTGGAAGTAATTACTGGTCAAAAAGCCGTTGTCACCAAAGCTCGTAAATCTATCGCTGGTTTTAAAATCCGTGAAGGTCAAAAAATTGGTGTTAAAACAACACTACGTGGTGAAAAAATGTATATTTTCTTAGAAAAATTAGTTAGAATTGCCCTTCCAAGAGTTCGTGATTTTCGTGGTATTTCAAGAAATTCTTTCGATGGTCATGGTAATTATACTTTAGGAATTAAAGAACAATTAATTTTTCCCGAAATCGTTTATGATGATGTAGTTAAAGTTCGTGGTATGGATATTGTTTTTGTAACAACTGCTCATACTAACGAAGAAGCAATGGCATTACTTGCAAAATTTAAAATGCCTTTTAAAGGATAGGAGGACATATGGCAAGAACAAGTTTAAAAGTTAAACAATCTCGTAAACCTAAATTTAGTACAAGAGCTTATACACGTTGCGAAAGATGTGGAAGACCTCATGGTGTACTAAGAAAATATCACCTTTGTCGTATATGTTTTAGACAACTAGCTAATAAAGGCGAAATTCCAGGCGTTAAAAAGGCAAGCTGGTAGAAAGGAAATGATTACGTATGGTTCAAGATAAAATTGCTGATATGCTTACAAGAATTCGTAACGCAAATCAATTAAGATATCAAACAGTTGAAGTCATCGGGACAAAAATAACCCTTAAAATAGCCGAAATATTAAAAAATGAGGGTTACATTAGTGAATATGAATACATTAAAAATCCTCAAGGTGACAAATTAATTTTAACCCTTAAATATGGGGAGAAAAAAGAACGGGTAATTACCGGCTTAAAAAGAATTAGTAAATCTGGTTTACGTGTCTATGCTAAATGTGAAGACCTACCTCGCGTTTTAAATGGTTTAGGAATTGCAATAATATCAACATCTAAAGGACTTATGACTGATAAAGAAGCAAGAAGACAAAAGTTAGGAGGCGAAGTACTTGCCTATATTTGGTAAGGAAAATTTATGAGTAGAATTGGTAATCGTAAATTACAAATCCCAACTGGTGTCGAAGTAAAATATGAAAACAATGTTTTATTAGCTAAGTCTAGTAAAGGAGAGTTATCACTAAACATTGATCCTTTAGTTGAAATAAAAATTGAAGAAAACACTTTATTAACTATTCCTAAAAATAGTAGTGCTAGAGCAAATGTAATTGTAGGTACAACAAATTCTTTAATCCAAAATAACTTAATTGGTTTAAGTGAAGGTTATAAAAAAGACTTAGAAATTGTCGGTGTTGGTTATCGTTTTAACGTCGCTGGTAATAAAATTACAATTAATGCTGGATATTCTAATCCAGTCAATGTAAATGTTCCTGAAGGTTTATCTGTAACATTAATAAATAACAATGAAATATCTATATCAGGAATTGATAAACAAAAAGTAAACCAATTTGCGGCTGAAGTTCGTGAAATAAGAAGCCCAGAACCTTATAAAGGCAAAGGAATTCGTTATAAAAATGAACATATTCGTCGTAAAGAAGGAAAAAAGGCAGCTAAATAGGTGAGGTAATATGATAAAGAAAGAATCAAGTAACGTAGCGCGTCTAAGACGCCATAGAAGAGTTAGAAAAACTATAAGTGGCACTTCACTTCGTCCAAGACTTAACGTTTTTCGTTCTAATAAAGAAATATACGTTCAAGTAATCGATGATGAAAAAATGGTCACTTTAGCAAGCTCTTCTTCCAAAGCATTAAAAATTAATGGTAGCAACGTTGAAGGTGCTAAAAAAGTCGGCAAGGACATTGCTGAAAAATGTAAAAAATTAAAAATAAAAACAGTCGTTTTTGACCGTGGTGGTTACCTATATCATGGTAGAGTTGCCGCATTAGCCGATGCTGCAAGAGAAAACGGCTTAGAGTTTTAAGGAGGATTATAATGGCCAAAAGAGAAAACATAGATCCAAAAAAGAAATTATTGGAAGAAAAAGTAATCAATCTTAGCCGAGTTACTAAAGTAACTAAAGGTGGACGTCATTTTCGTTTTTCCGCTACCGTTGTAGTTGGTAATCGAAAAGGCCTAGTTGGTATTGGTACTAGCAAAGCAAATGAAGTTAATGATGCCATAGCTAAAGCTAGCAAAGTGGCAAATAAAAATGTCCTTAAAGTTGCCATTAAAGATAACCGTACTATTCCTCATGAAGCTTATGGTAAAGTCGGCCGAGCAAATGTTATGATTAAGCCAGCTAAAGAAGGTACTGGAGTTATTGCAGGTGGTGCCGCACGAGCTGTACTAGAACTTGCAGGAATTAAAGATATTGTTTCTAAAAGCTTAGGCAGCAACACGAAAGTAAACGTTGCTAAAGCCACTCTTGAAGCTTTAAAAACTATTCGTACTCCGGAAAAAATTGCCCAACTAAGGGGAAAGAAAGTTGAGGAGTTGTAATATGAAACTTGAAAGTTTACCAAAAAGTAAAGAAACGAAAACAAAAAAGATAATTGGTCGTGGCCCAGGCTCTGGCATGGGTAAAACATCAACTCATGGTCAAAAAGGTCAAAAATCAAGAAGTGGTGTTAGTATATCTGCTTGGTTTATGGGTGGCCAATCTCCTTTATATAGACGTTTGCCAAAAAGAGGATTCAATAATAAAAGATTTGCTACTAAATATGCAGTTATTAACTTAAGTGATATCGAAAAGTTTTTTAACGATGGTGATGAAATTAATCCTACAATTTTAAAAGAAAGAGGAATAATTAAAAAGCAATTATCAGGCGTTAAAGTCCTAGCGCAAGGAAATATTACTAAGAAAGTGACGGTTAAAGCTCATCGTTTTTCAAGCCAAGCTGTAACAAAAATTGAAGAAGCCGGCGGGAAAACTGAGGTGATCTAATGGCCTTAAAATCTTTCAAAGTATTTTCTAAAGATGCGAAAGATTTACGCAAGAGAATTGCATTTACCATGCTTTTATTAGGCGTATATGCTCTAGGTACAGGAATAACCATTATCTGGGCCGCGCCATGGCTAGAAACCTTATATGGCAATTTAGGCTTTATGGGCATCTTCAACTTAATGAGTGGTGGTGGCTTTGAACGCTTTAGCATCTTTGGCTTAGGTGTTTCGCCATACATCAGTGCTTCAATTGTAACCCAAATACTTCAAATGGATATTATTCCTTATTTTAAAGAATTAAAAGAGCAAGGATATGTAGGAAGACAAAAAATCAACCGCATCACAAGATACTTAGGTATCTTACTAGCGTTTGTTCAAGCCTACATGTTGACAGTGTTTTTACTAAAAGTAAGCGATGTAGCTATGGTTCTTAAAATAACCTTAGTTATGACCGCTGGAACCGCCTTCTTACTATGGCTAGGTGATCAAATTACCGAAAAAGGAATAGGTAATGGAACATCACTACTAATCATGGCAAGTATTGTACTAAGCTTACCACAAGTATTCACCGGTTCCTATGCAGCCTTTATTTCTTCTGGTACTTATGAACTATGGCTTGGTATTATCTTTTATATCATCTATATTTTGATGTACCTACTAGTAATAATAGGAATTATATGGCTAACCTTGGCAGAGAGGAAAATACCAATTCAATACGCGAATAAAACCGTCAGTGCTTACAAAGCCAATCAAAGTTATTTACCATTAAAAATTAACTATGCTGGTGTTATGCCTGTCATCTTTGCATCAATGCTTCTTACCATTCCATCCATTGTTGTTAATATTATTGGTAATACAAATGCCATTGAATTTGTTAATAACTACATCCTTTACACCTCGCCAACAGGCTTTGTGTTATATCTAGCTTTAATAATCTTCTTTAGTTATTTTTACACATTCATGGCCATGAATCCCGAAGAAATGAGTAAAGACTTAAATAAAAGTGGGGCCTATATTCCTGGTATAAGACCAGGTAAGGAAACTACTAAATATATAAGTAAAGTAGTTGGCCGCATAACCTTTGTTGGTTCCTTATTTATTGCCTTTATAGCCGCATTGCCAATTGTTGTATCAAATATTACGGGCTTATCAAGAGACATTGCTATTGGTGGCACCGGATTACTAATTGTTGTCGGTGTTGCAATCGAAACTTATAAACAAATTGAAAGTGGCTTAGTCTCACGTAAATATCAACATCGTCGGGGCCGTTAATGAAAAATATCATCTTAATCGCCCCGCCAAGCGCGGGTAAAGGAACAATTAGTTCCTACTTAGTAAATAACTATAATTATGTGCACTTATCAACTGGTGATTTGTTAAGAAAAGAAGCCAAAAAAGATGCCAAATTAAATGATGACCTAAAAAAAGGCATTTTAATTAAAGATGAAATAGTTGAAGACCTTCTTTTTAAAGCGTTAGATAATATTAAAGAAAATCAAAACTTTATTTTAGATGGTTATCCAAGAACTATTTCTCAAGCCCAAACACTAGAGCCAAAATTACAAAATTATCAAGTTATCTACTTAGATGTTGATAAAGAAATATTAAAAAAACGCTTCATAGGTCGCCGTATTTGTCCAAAGTGTAATAAAACATATAATATTTATAATGATAAATTTAAACCGAAAATTAATGATATATGTGATAATTGCCAGACAAACTTAATAAGGCGCGAAGATGATAACGAACAAACCTTTCAAATTCGTTACCAAGAATTTATCACAAATACTTATCCTTTAAAAAAATACTATGAAAATAAAGGATTACAAGTTATAAATAATAATGAAGGAAATGCTTATTCACAATTATTAGAGGTGATAAAATGATATCAATTAAAAGCCCAAGAGAAATACTTATCATGAAACAAGCTGGTCACATTAACTACTTAGTCCATCAAGAAATAGAAAAATACTTAAAACCAGGTACTAGCTTAAAAAAAATTGACTCTTTAATTAAAACGTTAGTTGAAAAGCAAGGTGGGACATGTTCATGTTATGGTTATGAAGGCTTTCCCTCTAATGCCTGTATTTCTCTAAATGATGAAGTTGTTCATGGTATTCCAGATGATAGGAAAATAAAAAATGGTGACTTATTAAAAATTGATTTTACCGTTCGTAAAGATGGCTACGAAAGTGATATGACTAAAACCTATATAATAGGAACTGTTAAAAAAGAAGTAGAAGACTTTGTTAAAAGAACTGAACAATCTTTATACGAAGGCTTGAAAGTTATTAAACATGGTGCTAAACTAGGGGATATAGGTTATGCAATTAGTTCTTATGCCCATAAGTATGGCTATTCAGTTGTTGAAGAATTAACCGGCCATGGTATTGGCAGTGACATGCATGAAGAACCCGAAGTACCAAATTATGGGGAAAAAGATAAAGGTCTAACCTTAAAAGAAGGAATGACTCTAGCTATCGAACCAATGCTTAATATGGGATCAAAAGAAGTTTACATGGCGGATAATAACTGGACAATATTAACTGATGATGAAAGTTACTCCGCACATTTTGAACACACCATCTTAGTAACTAAAGATGGCTATGAAATATTAACGGGAGAATAAAAAATATGGCAAAAAAAAGTTTAAAAAAAAGTAATTTGCAAAGTCGGGATGCTTTAAAAAAAACACCCGCACCTAAAAGCGACAAACTAGAAGTGGAAGGTAAAGTAATCGATGTTTTAAAAGGGGGAGACTATTTAGTTGAACTTGAAAATGGCTATACTGTAGAAGCCTACGTTTCTGGTAAAATGCGAGTAAACATGATTCGTATTCTACCAGGTGATACAGTAACCATTGAACTTTCCCCTTATGATTTAACACGTGGGCGAATAACATGGAATAAAAGATAATGGAGGTAAAAAATGAAAGTAAGAGCATCAGTAAAACCAATCTGTAACAAATGTAAAATTATTAAACGAAATGGACGTGTTATGGTAATTTGTGAAAATCCAAAACATAAGCAAAGACAAGGAAAATAGGAGGTTATTATGGCAAGAATAAAAAATATTGAACTACCAAGTGAAAAACATGTTTGCATTGGTCTAACTGCTATTCATGGGATAGGTAGAAGCTTAGCACTTCAAATATGCGAAACAACGGGAGTTGAAAAAAGTAAAAAAGTAAAAGACTTAACCGATGATGAAATAGCAAAATTAAGAAAAGAAATTGACAATCATTTAGTTGAAGGTGACCTACGTCGTGAAGTATCCATGAATATTAAAAACAAAATGGAAATCAATTGTTATCAAGGTATGAGACATAAAAAAGGTTTGCCAGTTAGAGGTCAAAGAACCAATCGCAACGCGCATACTCGTAAAGGTAAAGGCAAAGTAGTTGCCAATAAGAAAAAAGTTGGAAAATAGGAGGTAAATAATGGCATATAATAGAAGAAAAAGAAAAGTTAAAAAGAATATTCCTGAAGCAGTTGTCCATGTAAAATCCAACTACAACAATACAATTGTAACTATTACTGATAAAGATGGAAACTTAATTAGTTGGGCTTCATCTGGAACTGTTGGCTACAAGGGTTCAAAAAAGAAAACTCCATATGCTGCTGGCTTAGCTGCTGAAGCTGCTGGCAAATCAGCTATGGAAAGTGGTGTCGTTAAAGTCGAAGTTTTAACCAAAGGTTTAGGAGCCGGAAGAGAAAATGCAATCCGATCATTACAAGCTATTGGCCTAGAAATAACTAGTATAGCTGATGAAACACCAGTTCCTCATAATGGTTGTAGACCACCAAAAAGACCTAGAAATTAACGATGAAAGGAAAGTAAAATATGATTAAATTTGAAAAACCAATCTATAAAATAACTGAGTATCAAGAAACCAATAATTTTGGTAAATTTGAACTAGAACCTTTAGCCCGTGGTTTTGGTAATACCATAGGTACCGCACTTCGCCGTGTAATGCTATCTAGCATGCCTGGCTGTGCAGTTACTACCCTTAAAATTGATGGTGTATTACATGAATTCCAAAAAATTGATGGTGTATATGAAGATGTAACAACAATCGTTCTAAATTTTAAAAACTTAGTATTAAAAAATCATTCTGAAGAACAAAAAACGATGCACCTAAAAGCTAACAAACCAGGACCAGTAACCGCGAAAATGATTGAACATGATCCTGATATTGAAATTATTAACCCTGATTTAGTAATTTGTAACCTAGTTGAAGGTGGCAAAATTGATATTGAAATAACCTGCAACAACGGTAGTGGGTATGTTGATGCGAAAGAAAACCAAGCTCTTTACGTTCAAAATAAAGCTAACGTTATTGCTATTGACTCATTATATAGTCCAGTTGAAAGAGTATTTTATGAAGTCGAAGGAGCCCGTGTTGGTCACGATGAAAACTTTGACAAACTAATCATGGAAGTAACAACAAACGGTAGCATTACACCCGAAGAATGTATGGCCCTAGCGGCGAAAATATTAATTGAACACTTTAACATCTTAACTGATCTAAACTCAATTAGTGACATCGCTGGCATCATGGCTGAAAAGCAAGTTGATACCATAACTAAAACATTAGAAACACCAATTGAAGAAATTGAATTCTCTGTTCGTG
>CANQYR010000036.1 GCA_947628125.1 uncultured Bacilli bacterium | reverse complement strand
CCCCCCTATGTCAATAAATCAAAAAAAAAATTCACTTAAAATAAATGAATTTCTAAAATGTAATATGATGTTGTCTTTCTAAGTCACGTTTCTTAATAGTTTCTCTTTTATCATATAATTTTTTACCTTTGGCAACACCTATTAATAATTTAAGATGATTTTGTTTTAAATAAGCTTTTAAAGGAATGATACTTATGCCTTCAGTACTTTGCCATTCTTTTAATTTTTTTATTTCCTTTTTATGTAATAATAACTTACGACTTCTTCTTTCATCATGATTAAATATATTACCTTTCTCATAAGGCGCAATGAACATATTTATAACATAAGCCTCATCTTTTTTAAAAGTTACATAACTATCTTTTATATCTAAGGATCCTTCTTTGGCACTTTTAATTTCGGTGCCTTTTAAGACAATCCCGGCTTCATATTCTTTTAAAATGGAATAGTCATAATTAGCTTTGCGATTTTTAACTTCCATTTTCTTCACCTTCTTTAATAAGTTCAAAATCAATTAAACCCGTCTTTCTTGATGATGCGGTGCATTTGACTTGAACACTGTCACCTAAACGATAAGTTTTGTTTGTTCTTTTACCAATTAAAGATAATCTTTCAGGAATATATTCAAAATAATCACCATGGATATTTCTTACCGGCACTAAACCTTCAATCAAATTAGGTAATTGTACAAAAAAGCCAAAACTATTAACGCCACTTATAATTGCTGTATAAACATCACCCACATGCTCTTCCATATACTGGGCCATTTTCATATCTAAAACATCACGCTCAGCATTTAAAGCATTTTGTTCTTTTTCACTTGAATGTTCACTTACTAAAACAAGATAATTATCTAAATAATTAATAGTCGTCATCGAAAAATCTTGATCAATTAAATATGTTTTTAATAAGCGATGAACAGTTAAGTCGGGAAACCTTCGAATCGGACTTGTAAAATGCGTATATGTTTTAGAGGCTAAACCAAAATGCCCAATGTTATCTTTTTGATATACAGCTTTTTTCATACTTCTTAAAAGCATAGAAGATAAAATAGGAAACTCGGGTTTGTCTTTTAATTCTAACAATATTTTTTGCATAGCTTTTGGACTTAAAGAAGTCAAATTAGTTTCAAGATGATATCCTAATTGTTTTAATAAATTGGTAAAATCAGTTATTTTATCAGGATTGGGACTACCATGGACACGATAGATAAAAGGCAAATCCATATTAGCTATGTGTGATGCCACGGTTTCATTGGCGGCAATCATAAAATCTTCAATTAAATTTTCGCCATCTTCTCTTTGTCTTTTGACAATGTCAATTTTACCATTGTTCATAACAACTTCAGCTTCATCAATCATAAAGTCAATATACCCACGTTTTATTTTATTTTTTCTTAATATATGGGCTAATTCATTCATCTTTTTTAAAGTATCAACAAAAGGAGCATATTCTTCATCGTATTTATCACGCATTAAAATATCATTAACTTTAGGATAAGTCATTTTTTTAGCACTTTTGATGTAACTTTCAAAAATATCGTAAGAAATGACATCGCCTTCTTTATTAATTTTCATCACACATGACATAGTAAGGCGAATTACACCTTCATTAAGTGAGCAAATACCATTTGATATTTGATGAGGAAGCATCGGTATTACTGTATCGGCTAGATAATTGGATGTTGCCCGGTTATAAGCTTCATCTCCTAAAGCGGTGTTTTCTTTAACATAATGAGAAACATCGGCAATATGGACACCTAATAAATAAGCATCTTCTAAAACTTCTAAGCTAATTGCATCATCAATATCTTTAGTATGTTCACCATCAATGGTAAAAATCATTTGACCCGTTAAGTCTTTACGATTTTTAAGGTCTTCTTTTGATACTTCATTAGGAATGCTTTTTAACTCTTCAATGACTTGTTCATTAAAATTAGGATCAAGATTATATTTACTAGCAATTGAAAGTATTTCAATGTCCGGATCATCTTTATGACCAATAATTTTACTTACTTTACCTAAAAAACGATTTTTCCCTAACTCTTTAACTAAAGTGATTAAAACTTTATGGCCTTCAACACAACCTTGCATGGAATTTTCATCAATTACCAATTGGCAATGTATTTTAATATCATCAGGAATAACACTTAAACCTTTAGGAGTTTTTACTACTTCACCAACTAATGTTTTTAATTGTCTTTTTAAAACTCTTATGATGCTTCCTTCTTTTTTAATGCCATGCTTAGTTACTTGGGCAAGGACAATATCATCATGAAGAGCGCCATTGGTATCATTAGGTGCGATGTATAAGTCATCTTCTTGGTCAAGCAAAACAAAACCAAAACCCTTTTTATTAGCTGAGTAACGGCCAATTTTTAGATTAGGGCAATTTTTTAATAAAATATATTTATCTTTTTTGGTTTGAAAAATTTGATATTCATCTACTAATTCTTTTAAATTAGTCTCTAATTCATGAAGTTCCTCGGGCGTTTTTAAACCAAGTAAGTCATTAATTTCAATTAATGTTTTGGCTTCATGAATATTATTTAATTTAGAAACAATTTCATCTTTCACTTTAAGCACCTACCTTCAAAATTATTATACATGTTTTTTAATAAACTCTCAAATTATTTTAAAAAAACTTGCCAAGTGGCAAGCTACATTAGGAACAACGCTAAAGAAATAGCAATAAAGAGAAAACCTAGCAACGCGGTTAATCTAGTAATAAATAACTCTAAGCCTCGCTCTTTAACAGTTCCAAATAAACTTTCGTTGTTTCCTGATATTATTTGACCAGCATCACTGGCTTTGTTACTTTGTAATAAAACAATTGCAATTAGTAATACCGAGATAACAAGTAATATTGTTTCTAGCATAATATGCCCTCCAATTCAAGTAATAATTTATCATAAAAATGGCAATTAGTAAATTACCAATTGGTATTTTTAGCTAATTTTTCTTCAATTTCCATTAAACGATTGTATTTGCAGATGCGTTCGCCTCTTGATATTGAACCGGTTTTAATAAAAGGAATATTTAAGCCAACAGCAAAATCGGCAATAAAGGTATCAAGAGTTTCGCCACTACGATGCGAAATAATGGTTTTGTAATGATTTTTCTTAGCAAATAAAACTGTTTTGGTCATTTCACTTATACTACCTATTTGATTAGCTTTTATTAATATAGCATTAGCGGCATTTTGGCTTATTCCTTTACTTAGGTATTTTAAGTTGGTGGCAAAAAGGTCATCACCCACAATCATAACTTTGTTATTGGCAAAATAGGTTAGTTTAGTAAAGGAATCAAAGTCATCTTCATAAAAGGGATCTTCAATACTTAAAATTGGATAAGCATCTAATAAGGCTTTATAATATTCTAGTAATTGATCTTTGTCTAATAATTTACCATCGATATGATATTTAGAAGTTTTTGGATCATATAGACTATTTGCCGCGACATCGAGAGCTAGGTAAACGTCTTTACCTGGTGTGTAATTACTTTGTTTAATGGCTTGCATGATTAAGTCTAACGCTAGGGTATTATAGGCTAAATTAGGCGCAAAGCCACCTTCATCACCAACGTTGGTATTTAAGTTTTGTTCTTTTAATATTTTTTTTAAAGTATGAAATATTTCGGAGGCGACCCTAATTTTTTCGGATATTTTAGGCACAATAGGAACAATCATAAATTCTTGAATGTCTAAGTTATTGCTAGCATGCACACCACCATTTAAAATGTTTACCATTATTAAAGGTAATGTGACTTTACCGTTTGATAAATATTCATATAGTTCTTTTCCTTCACTTTTAGCTAAGGCTTTAATGGTACATAAAGAGACGGCTAAAATGGCATTAGCACCCAAGTTTTTTTTGTTTTCACTGCCATCTAAAGTAAGAAGAATTTCATCTACTTTTAACTGATTTAGTTCTTTACCAATTAAATTATCTCTGATGATGGTGTTAATATTATTTACAGCTTTTAAAACACCTTTACCATGATATCTTGATGGATCGTTATCAAGTAGTTCAACAGCTTCTTTAAAGCCTTTGGAAGCGCCTTTAGGTACGGATGAGGTAACGACAACGTTATTTGAACATTTCATTTTGGCTTCAATGGTAGGTTCGCCCCTAGAATCTAAAATTTCGCGAGCTTTAATATCAGTAATTAAAATCATTTACAACACCTTCTATTTTCTATAGTATTAGAATTTAGTTCATAAAATATTCAGATCTTTTTTTAAGCATGAAGTCATCTGATATTTCTAATAAGCTATAAAGGATTAAAAAGGACGCGATTAAGGCATGTTCGGTTAGGTTAACAAATGGGTTAATTATCGATAATATACCAATAAATATTAATAGGACACCAGACATAAGCATGTAGTTCCAACTTTTTTCGTTAATAAGTTTAAAACGGATGGCATATTCAATTGCTTTAAGGGCATGAATGATAAGCCATATGCCTAAGATGATGGTTGTTTTTCCTATAAATAATGATAAAATACCAAGGATAAATATTATTACTCCATAAATGATATTTAAGGAAAAGTAGTTGATTATGTTTTTCTTAAAGAAACTTACGGCATGTAAAATACCATCACCCATAAATAATATGCCTAATAAGACTTTAACAAGGTTATCGCTTAATTCAGTAAGATATAAGATGATACTTAAAACGATGAATATTAAGGATAAGGTGATTTTACTATTTAAAAATTTGAAGTATAGTTTTTCGGTATCAGATAATATTCTTTCTTCATCATTTCTTATGAAAAAGAAGAAGCGTTTTTTTCTTGATTTTTTATTTTTATTTACTTTTAATTTAGTTTCATCGGAATACATTTTTATCCCTCCTATACTACAAATTATATAATGAAGGGGAAAAATTTTAAAGCCTAAAATGCGCGGATTTGACAAATTTATTTTTTATAATTTTTTAATATGTAATAATCTATTGTAGGTACTGTTAATAAAAGAAAATCATATTTTCTTAAATACATTATAATTTCTGATGGTTCACCGATGGAATAATAGACACCTGAAATATCTTTTTCTATTTTCATTTTTCCTTTAAAAAATTTGATAAAATTAGGATTGGCTTCATTTATTTCTTTTATATATTCTTGAGCTTTCTTATCATCACCTAGTTTATAGTAAAGGATTAATAAGGGGAATAATGTTGATAAGTTTGCTTCAGTATATTTATCATATAGTTTAAGTAGTTCTTTTTCATCTTCTAGGTAAGCATATATTGCCATAAGAAAATATCTAGCTCCCATGTTATCGCTTTCATTTAGTTTAAGTATTTCTTTGCAAACATCACGGGCTTGTTTTATTTTTCCATCAAGAAGGAAATAATCAGCTTTGGCATATAAGCCTGTGATGTAGGCTCTTGTTTGAAATATGGTATAAAACTTGCCTATATAGTCTTTTCTAAAGTAATTTTTGCTTACTAATTTATTTTTTTCTCTTTCCAAACCTTGGTCTAATAGTTCTGATCTTTTTAGGGGGTTTTCTTCTAATTGAGCTTGCAATAATATGGCTTCAAAACAATCTGGACACATATCATATGCTTTTTTGGCATACTTTATAGATTCTTCAGCTGTTTTAGCATTTTGAGCTTTTTCTAGTATTTCATAGGCATCATCTAAGGGTGTATTTTCATATTTTAATTCGCCATTATTGTATTGCTTTACAAATTCCTTTAATTTTTCGTTTAATTCTTCCTGGTCTTTAGCTTCGACATTTTTTAAAAATTCATTGATCATATTATTTAGTTTATTGTTCATTTTTTTCACCTATATTTCTTTCTTGGGTATTATTTTAGCATATGTTCTTCGTTTTTTTATAAATAAGACTAAATTTGACAAATTATTTTTTTTATTGTAGAATACGTTTTTAAGTTAAAATTATATAGAAAGGAATGAATCTTTTTATGAAGATTAAGGATATTTCTTTAAAAGATTTTAATTTGTTTTGTAAAGATTTTCCCCTTAAAAGTCATTATCAAACAATGAATTATGCTCTTTTGATGAGTGAAGAAGGTTTTGAGCATGAATTTATTGGTTATGTTGATGAAAATGATAATATTAAGGCCGCTTCTTTGATATTGTTTAAGACTATTAAGGGTAGGTTAAAGTATGGTTATGCACCTAAAGGTTTTATATTAGATTATTTTGATTTTTCTTTGCTTTTAAATTTTACGAATGCGGTTAAAGATTATTATAAAAGACGCAATGTGTGTTTTATTAAAATTAATCCGGAGATTGCTATTAGTGAGGTTTTAGATGATAAAAGAATTTTTAATGGTAATGAGGTTATTATTCAAAATTTGTTAAAATCTGGTTATATTAAATTGAAGGATAATTTATATTTTGAGTCAATGTTTCCTAGATTTAACGGTATTATTCCTTTAAAAGAATTTGATTTAGCTAATGTTAATAAGAATACACGAAATAAGGTTAAAAGATCCATGCTAAAGGGCTTGGTTTTGGAAGAGGCCAAGCGAAGTGGGATGGATATTTTAGAAAATTTTATCAAACGCAAAAGAGATTGCAATCAATTTTATTATAAAGATTATTATAATGCTTTTCATCATGATGATATGGTTGATTTGTTTTTGATAAGTATTGATCCAAAAGAGTATTTATTAAATTCCAGGAATTTATACGAAGCAGAGCAAGAGAAAAATGCCAAACTTAATGCATTGTTAATTAAAAATAATACTAATAAAAATGTTAATAAAAAAATGATGTCTGATAAGAAACTTTTAGCTTATAAAAATGATATTGCTTTGGCAACCGCGCTTAATAAAAAACAAGAAAAAATATATATTGGTGGAGCTTTAGTTGTTAGATATTTTAACCGGGTTAATATTTTAATAAGTGGTTATGATAAAAAATATAAGTCATTTAATCCTAATTATTTTTTGCATTATAAATTAATTATGCATTATCAAAAAGATTTTGATTATTTAGATTTAAATGGAATGACTGGCGATTTTGATAAGAAAAATCCTTATTATGGTTTAAACCAATTTAAGCTAGGTTTTAAGCCAAAAGTTTATGAATTTATTGGTGAGTTTGATTTGCCAATTAAGATGCATGCTTATAAGAACCTTAAAAGTTCAGGGCAATTAGCAAAGATGTTTAATAAAACGAATTTAAAGAATTTGCCAAAATAAATTTACACATTTTTTTAAATGTGATACAAGTAATAGTATTAATTTTGACATAATTGAGTTCTACTAATAGGAGTTATCTTCGGATGGTCCTATTTTTTATATTCAAGAATTAATTGATACATTTGAAGAATTAAAAAAATATCTAAAAAAATTATTGAAGATATCAAAATTTTTCTAAAATTAAATATTTTAGCTGTTTACTTTCCTTATTGTGTAAATTGAATTTGCTTTTTATCTTTATTTATGTTATATTGTACATGTGCAAAGCAATTTGCATATAATAAAAAAGGAGCACTTGATTATTCCATGCCAAGTGTTGCCAAATCGTTTTTTTAATTTATAATAGGCCTATCATTAAAAAAATGATAATGATCAATAAAAAGATTAATAGATCTTTTTTTTTGTCATATTATCAGCCTCCCATCTATTTTTATTAAGGTTGGCAATTAAACGAATATCACTATAGCAAACTTTTTTTGCTTTTATAAACATTATTCATAGCTTAATTCAAATGGATGCATACTACTTCCATAATCTTCATAATTACGTTCTACTATTTTAACATCTAAACATTATTCATAGCTTAATTCAAATGGATGCATACTACTTCCATAATCTTCATAATTACGTTCTACTATTTTAACATCACTTTTTAGATATAAGGTTGGACGGATCGCGTTAGCGACAGCGACAGTATCATATTGCATATATCCGAAATTGTGTACTGAGAACACAACAGTACCACTCGTCGCAATAGGCGTAGGTGTTATTGTCCATTGAGCAGTACTATTATCAAATAGCCAGTCATAAGTTACACAACTATCTCTGTTATATTCAAACATTGATTTTTCTAAACATGTATCTCTAACTTCACTTCCTACAGCATAGCCAAAATCCGATGGATACATTAAGCCCACTTTCCCTATCCATGTTGTTGTTCTTGGAACGTTGTCATTGCAATAGTCTCCTTCACTTACTACACATACTTCTTTTCCATTGTAATTACTTCGCTCCGCTTCATACATATAACTTGCTGTTATTAAATTACTATTTCCAGCTATTTTTACTGACATTGTTCCGGTATTCCATTTTACACTTGATATCATATTCCTTGATGATTCTCTTATTCCTACTGTTTTCCAATCTGGGCAGGTTTCTATTATTTTACCATAATCTCCATAACATAAATTTGATCCGGTACGTCTATTTAAATATTCATCGTTTAACACTATCTCTATATCAGCCTGACTCCATTCATTTACTCCATTACCACTATTTACTCCTGAAAGTGAAATATCCCATGCATAATTTTTTTCAAATTTATCTCTTATTATCTTTAGGTGACTTCCTATATTTCCATCTTCATCTTCGATATTATTCATTATTCCTATTATTCTCCATGTCTCACAGGTATTATTACT
Source organism: uncultured Bacilli bacterium (assembly GCA_947628125.1). Lineage (GTDB taxonomy): Bacteria > Bacillota_I > Bacilli_A > RF39 > UBA660 > Ventrenecus. The sequence goes on along the minus strand of CANQYR010000036.1, from coordinate 531 downwards.
TTCCTCTTTTCCTTCTTCACAATTAAAATACACATAATTACTTGGTGTTACTCCAACAAATCTTAAATTTTTATCGTCAGTGGTATCATATAGTAACTCTTCTGTTTCACCTTTCTTATAATACTTACAAGCTGCTCCATCTGGATACATCAAGCAAGCACGATCTTCACTACTACCAAAATATAAAGTGCAACTAGTTTTCGTTTTCTTTAAATTATATACAGATGGTACCCAATTTTCACTATCCCATTTTACTGTCGCACCATTATTACAACTTGAACTAATATATAACATACCACTTTCTTTTAAAGGCATATCATCAAGTTTTTGATTGCCATTATAAAATGCAAATTCTATGTCACCTTTTCCACTACTCATTTTTAATTTGCCATTTATCAATTTAAAAGTAACTTTATCTTGATATCTTGCATAGCTTTGATATATAAACAAACCTACAAATATAATAAATAGACAACAAAAAATAAAAGAAATAATTTTACTTTTTCTTAATTCTTTATTTTCATATTTTTT
>CANQYR010000035.1 GCA_947628125.1 uncultured Bacilli bacterium | reverse complement strand
ATACTTTTTGCATGTTATTACCTCTTTAATGTGTTTATATCAACATCGTTTTTGATGATGTATTTTGGTCTTCTTTTAGTTTCCATGTATGTTCTTCCTAAATATTCACCTAATATGCCCATTAATATCATTTGCAAACCACCAAAGAATAATATTAAGCAGACTATAGTTGGGTAACCGCTTATTGCAATGCCTACAGTTAGTTTTTCAATGATAATTATGATTAGGTAAATTATGGATATGATAAAGGAAATAAAGCCTAAGACGGTGGCAATTTTAAGGGGTAAAAGGGAATAGCTGATGATGCCATCTAAGGCGTATTTAAATAATTTTTTCATTGACCAAGAAGTGGTGCCGTATTTTCTTTCTTCCACTTTATAAGGCATGTAATAAGTGTCATACCCTACCCAAGAGAATATGCCTTTGGAAAAGCGGTAGTATTCTTTTAACTCTAGTATGGAATTTACAACACTTCTTTTTAAAAGGCGAAAATCAGAGGCATTTTCCGGGAACTCTACTTCGCTTAGTTTGTTAATAAATTTATAGAATCTTTTTTTGAAAAAAATTTTTAATTTTGATTCAATTCTTTTTTCTTGATAGCAGGCAACTGAGTCGTATTCCCCATGGTCTTTTAAAAAGTCTAACATTTTTTGGACGTATTTAGGATTTTGCTGCAAATCAGCATCAATGATGGCTACGTATTTGCCTTTACTTTTTTGCATACCAGCAAGCATGGCGGCTTCTTTACCAAAGTTACGGGAGAAGTTTAGGCATTTGATATTGCTTTTAGGGTTTTCTAAAATTAGTTTTTTTATTTCTAAAAAGGTTTGATCTTTGGAGCCATCGTTTATAAAAATATATTCGGTTTCACTTTTTAGAGCTTCTTTACACGCTTCATAAAAAGGAAAAATATTTTTTTCTTCATTATAGCAAGGAATAATTAAGGATAATTCCATTTTTACCACTTCTTTCTTTTTTTATTAATTATGCTTATCGTTATTAAAATGATTGCTGTTATTATTGTAACATATATCCCCTGTTTTAGGTATGGAATATGGTAGATAATTTTGATTTTATGAAAACCACTATCAATTTTGGTACCAAGGAAATATTTATTTACTTTTAGGCTTTCTACTTTTTGACCATCTACAAATATGTCCCAGCCTTTGGAGTACATGGTACTAAATTGTAGTATCCCCCCCCCTCAGCGTTATTTTCGATATTGACAACACCTTCTAAAAGACCATCTTCGTATTTTTCGATTTCAAAGTTTGATCTTTTTAAGTTTTCGATGTCTTGTTCATAATCTTTTAGGGAGTCTTTAACAACGCTTACCGAGTCATACGCATAATAACCCGGTTTATTAGTTGTTATTTCAATGTCATCTTTAAATTCTTTAAAATAGCCTAGATTAATTACGACGGTTGATTTATCAAAATAGTAAGAGTCTTTATATGAATTTAAGGTGTAATAGCTAGCACTTTTAGAGCCATACTTAATTTTTAGGTTAAAGTTATCCGCAGGTTCATAAAAGCGGTAGTTATATTTTATTTTAGCTAGTTCGTTAAGATGATTTAGATTGCTATCATTATTTGTTAAGGCTGTATACTCATTGTTTATCATTTCTTCTTTGGTGTATGGGGTATATTTTAAGTTAGTTATGTATAGGTAAACTTCACTATCTTTGATTGGTTCTTTAAGTTTTAAGGTTATTTTATTATTGGTATTTGTTATTTCCATTTTTTGGGAGCCAAAATCATAAGTTGTTAGTTCATTACCTAAGTTTATTTCATTGTTTGAACTTGTTTTAATAGCCACTTGTTTTAAAAGGCTTACTTCTTTTTCAAGAGGAGAAAGTTTTTCATAGTCATCTAATGATATAATTTGGTCATAATAAACGGCTAATGGTAAAGCGTATTTATTTTTATAGATTTTTGATGGGCCTTTATAGTTTGTTTTTTCATAGCCATAAGGAACTTGGTAACCGTCTTTTATTATGTAGTATTTATTACCTAGTAAGGTTGTTATTCTGGGTCTATTATCAAATTTTTTGATGGCATTACTAGTGGTATTGTCATTGTTTTTTAAGTCTAACGCTAAAGATAGTATTTCTTTAGAGTTTAGTGAATAATAATAATTCATGGTGTTAAAGTCTCTTATTAAGGCTAAGTTATAAATTTGATCAGGGTTGATTAAAATTCTTGCGTTTTGTTCTTGTTTTTTGATATATTTTAAAGCTTCTCTTAAGTCTATGTTGTTTTCTTTATTGGTGTTATACATATAATTTACGGCATTGAAAGGATAGAATTCTTTACTATAGTTGTTACGTGAAACGTCATAAAAATTATAGGCAGTGTAACAAAGGCCACATACTAAGGTGATTAAGATGCCATAATTTTTGAGTTTAGCGTTTAGTTTATCATTAAAGATGATATATATTAATATAGCAAGGGTTATGATGCTTGCTAGTAAAAAGCTATCTATGCCTATATTGATTACAAAGACAATTAAGAAATAACCGATGATAAAACGGAAAATAAATTTTTTGTCTTTACTAGTAAGTTTTTGGGTTTGATTAAAAAAGGATGCTGAGATAAAGGCCAAAAGAAACGCTACGGTGAAGCTAAAGCGATTAACTGGGAAGGAAAATCCTACTAGAGCGCTGCTTATTTTCGCACTTAACAAAGATAGTAATAAAATTACTGTTAAGTAAAATATAGGTTTGTTTTCTTTGTAGTGTTTGATAAAGTATGGTAAGGTAATTAAAATTAGAACATTAACAGTAAAAATACGCCAATACTCATTAGTAAATAATATTAAAGATGGGATAAAATTACGGTAGTATGATAGGCTATAAAAATAATTTCCCGTACTAATTCTTGATGATGATAAAAAAGCATAGATGGTAGGTATTAGGATAAAGCTTGATAAGGCAACACCTAAAAGGCTATAGATAATGACAGTTACTAATTTTTTTAGCATAACTTTAAAGCCTTCTTTTTTATAGTTTTGATAAATTAATATTAAGGCGTATATGCCAATTATTATAAAGAAGGTATAGGCAAAGTAAAAGTTACAAATGGTGGTTAAAAAAACAATAAAAACATAAAAACTTTTTTTGTTTTCTTTAACTATTTTTTCCATGCCCATCATTAATAAAGGAAATATGGCTACAGAGTTAGTAAAATAAGGGTGTCTAAATTGATTATAGATCATAAAGCCACAGAAGGTATACATCAAAGCACCAATTAAAGTGCTTAGTTTATTAAATTTATGATAACGGCAATAGATGATAAAGGTTATACCAACTAAATAGGTTCTAAGAAATGTTAAGGCATAATATAGTAAGTATAATTTATTTTCTGGAACAAATATGCTAAGGTAGCTAACAAAATCACCAAAGATATAGTAAGCTAGATTAGCAAACATGTCCATTCCTGCGCTTATATGCCAGGTGAAAGTTTGAAAGTTCCCATTTATTAAAAAGTTTTTTAGTAAGTCTTTAAAGTATGTGAGAGTTATTAAGTGCTGGTTAAAGCTATCTCCCCCACTACCTATGAAGCCACGTTTATTTTTTAAGTAAATAAAGGCAATAAAAGAAGAAATGAAAATAAAAATAAATGTGTATTTTAGAATAATGTTGACAGTTTCATTTCTTGTTTTCATTTATTTCTCCTCTTTCTTCTTTTATAGTATATCATTCTTTCTTTTATTTTCAAGGTGATTTTTTCTTAATTTGCTTAATAATTCGCTTATAATTAGTATTAGTAGTGATACAATTGATAAGACTGTGCCTTCTTTTAAATAAGGGGTATGATATACTATTTTGATTTTATGAAAACCACTAGTTATTTTGGTTCCTAAAAAGGATTTATTTATTTTTAGGCTTTCCACTTTTTGATCATCTACATATATGTCCCAGCCTTTAGAGTACATGGTGCTAAACTGTAAGACCCCCCCCCTAAATTATTTTGGATATCAACAGTGCCTTCTAATATGCCATTATCATAATTTTCGATTTTAAAGTTTGATCTTTTTAAATTTTCGATGTCATTTTGATATTCTGTCATATCAACACTGATGATGCTTGCACTTCCTATTTCATAGAAGCCAGTTTTATTAAAGGTTATTTCAACTTTATTTTTATTAGGGTTATAATAACCAAGATCAAATACCATTGTTTTTTTATCAACATAGTAGGTATCGGTTTTATAATTTAAAGATCTACTTGATGATTTAAAATTATAACTAGCATAGGTATAAAAGTCATAGGCTGGTTCATAATTTTTGTACCGATATTTTATTTGGGCTTCTTCATTTAATTGGTTTAGTTTAGTGTCGCTATTATTTAATTTGGCGATTTCATTATTGATCATTTCTTCTTTGGTGTATGGTTTATAATTGACGTTTGTTAAATAAAGATATATCTCCCCTTCTTTTATATTATCATCTAAATTTAAGGTTATTTTATCTTTACTAGGATTTGTTACTTCTAGTTTTTGACTATTAAATTCATATTTTGTAATTTCATCTATTAAAGATTTTTCATCAGCATCTTTTATAACGGCTTGTTTTAAAAGGCTGGTTTCTTTTTCAACGGGATTAAGTTTGTTATATTCATATTTACTTATGGTTTTATCGTAAAAAGTTACAAATGGTAAGGCATATTTATTTTTATAAATGGTGGAGTCACCTTGATAGTCTAGTTTTTCATAACCATAAGGCACGGGACTATTATTGGAGTTTATGATGTATTTATTACCTAAAAGGGTTGTTATTTTGGCCCGGTTATCAAAATTACCAAAGTATTCGGAAACCGCGATTTCTCTATTTTTTAAGTCATCAGATAATATGCGCATCTCATTTGGGGCAAGTGAGTAATAGAAAAGGATGGTATTATAATCATATAACAAGGCTAGGTTTTGGACGGAGTATCTACTTAGATATAAACGGTAGAAGTCATTATCTTGGTTTTTAATATAGCTTAAGGCGGCTTGGAGATCTAAGTTTTTTTCTTCATCAGTGTTATACAAGTAAGAGGTTTTATCATTTTCTATGTATTCATCAACGATGTTTAAGCTTATAATGTCATAACGGTTTTCGATGCTAAAGCAAATACCTATTATGATGATTATATAGGTTGCTATTTTTAGGTTTTTGCTTTTTTTACTAAAGAAAACACATAATAATATGCCAACTAAAATTAAGCCGAAAAAGAATAAACGATCAAGATTTTGATTAATTAAAAAGGTCCCGAGTAAATAGATTATGATAAAGATGGCAATAAATTTTTTATCTTGATATTTTATTTTATCTATTTGATTAAGAAAATAACTAGTCATAAAGGCAAGCAAAAAGCTTATGGTAAAGCACCATCTATTAATAGGAAAGGAAAAGCCAACTAATATGCTTGCTAAATGGGGTGATAGTAAAATTATTATTAGGGTTAAAAATAAGGCACTTAACGATTTGTTTTCCTTATAATGTTTTAAAAAGAATGGCATGCTAATTAAAGCGATAGAATGAACGGTGATGTAAGATGAGTAAGGCGCGGATGTGGTAATAAATGAAGCTAAAAAACTGCGATAGAAGTTAAGGGAATAAGGATATATTTTCGACCCTATTCTGGCGGATGTAAAATAGCTATAGGCAGTTGGTAGTAAAATAAATGATGTTAAAGTTATGGCTAAAAGACTATAGGTGAAGATTATTAATAGTTTTTTGATGATGAATTTTAGACCATTATTTTTATAGGTTTCGATGGTTAGATATATGCCATAGATAGCAATGATTACAAATAAGCTATAGGCAAAGTAAAAGTTACAAATGGTGCTTAAGAAAACCATAGAGATGTAAAAGCTTTTTTTATTTTCTTTAACTATTTTTTCAAGGCCAATCATTAGTAAGGGAAACATGAATATGGAATTGACAAAATAGCAATGTCTTGTGCCATAGACAATTATGATGCCACAGAAAGCATACATCAAGGCCCCTACAACTGCACCGAAGGTATTTATCTTTTTATAACGGCAATAACAGATAAAGGTAATGCCAACTAAATAAATTCTTAATAAGCATAATACATCATAAAATTTATAAAGATCATTTTCTTTGAAAAAGATGCTAAAATAGCTTAGAAAGTCGCCAAAGATGTAATAAGCCATATTGGCAAACATATCTAAGCCAGTGCCTATATGCCACGTAAATGCTTCTACACTACCGGTAACAAATAGATTTTTTAAGTATTTTTGAAAGTAGTTTAATGTTATCATGTGCTGATGAAAGGAATCTTTGATGCATAGTAAACTACGGTTATATTTACCAAACAAAAGCAAAAGAAAAGAAGCAATTAATAAAAATAAGATAGAATATTTAAAAAATGCTTCATATTTTTTCAGAATTTTTTTCACTATAATAGCACCTCTTGTTTTCTTTAAGTATATTATCACATAGAATACTTTTTAATTCAATTATTTTTCTTTTTGAAGCTTATAAATAGCAAAATGCCTAAAGAGATAATTGATATTATTACTCCTTCTTTTAAATAAGGAGTGTTATAAACGATTTTTATTTGATGAGTGCCTTTTTCTACTTTGGCGCCTAAAAAGTATTTATTTACTTTTAGGCTTTCAACTTTTTGGTCATCAATGTAGATTTTCCAGCCTTTGGAATAAACTGTTGCCATTTGAATTATACCATCTTGCTCGATATTTATGCTGCCACTTAATTTTCCATCTTTATAGTTATCAAGCTGAAAGTTTGATCTTTTAAGGTTATTTGTATCCGCTTCTAAAGTATTCATTTTAACGGCTATGATTTGGATGTTATCAAAGCTATAGTTACCAAGTTTATTAAAGGTTAATTCAATATTATCTTGATATTTGCTATAGTATCCTAGGTTAAAGACTAGTTCATCTTTATTAATGTAATAAGAATCGGTTTTATAGTCTAGGACTTTATTTTCTTTGCTTTGGTTTTTGGTTTTAGCTGTAATAGAAAAGCTATAGTTTTGGGTGTAATTTTTATATTTGTATTTTATTTTGGCTAGATCATTAAGATGGTTTAGTTTGCTATCATTATTGGTTAAGGGCAAATATTCATTGTCTATCATTTCTTCTTTGGTATATGGTGTGTATTTTATATTAGGAATATAAAGGTATATTTCACTGTTATTTATTGGTTCTTCTAATTTTAAGGTGATTTTATTTTTTGCTGTATCTTTGACTTCGATTTTTTTATTATTATAGGTATAGGTTTTTAAGTCGTTAAATACTGGTGTGGTTTTAATATTTTCATCTTCTAAGGCTACTTGTCTTAAAAGGCTGGTTTCTTTTTCCACTGGGTTTAATTTGTTATAGGTTTCTATACTAATTTGCTGATCATAAAAGGTTATAAATGGTAAGGCATATTTGTTTTCATATATTTTGGATGGGCCTTTATAATTAGTTAGTTTATAGCCATAAGGGGTGTTAAATGTGCTTTTAGAAATGTAATATTTGTTACCTAGTAAGGTATTTATTTTGGTTCGGTTATCAAATCTTCGAAAGTTTAATGATACTTCTATTTCCCTATTTTTTAAGTCATCGGCTAATTGGAAAAATTCTTTAGGGGTAATAGAATAATAATAACTAATCGATTGAAAATTTTTCAATAATGATAAATTTACGTTGCTTGCGTTGTTTAAGTAAGTACGGTAAATATTATTTTTTTCTTTCTTTTTGATATAGCTTAAAGCTTCCTTTAGATCAGGGTTAGTTTCACTGTTGGTGTCATAAAGGTAATTGACATCGTTAAAATTGGCCATTATTTGTTCGTAGTTATTGTTTTCATAACCATAGTAGAAATAAGCCATGTAACAAGTCCCTAATATTATTAAACTTAAAATTATTTTTTTACATTTCTTTTGGGTAAAGATGATGAAGCATAAAACACTTAGGTAAATGATGTCAAATACTATTAAGTGATTAACACTTTGTTCACTTAAGAAGTAAATGATAAAATAGATAATAAGGAATTTGACAATGTAATTAATATCTTGTTTATTTAAATGATCACTATTAAAGAAATAGGTTGTCATGTAGGCAAAGAGAAAGCTAATTATAAAGCACCATCTATTTAATGGGAAGGAAAAAGCAGTAAAGATGGTTCCTATTTGGGATATTAGTAAAGGAATTAGTAAGATGATAAAGAGTTTAAATAAGGCATTGTTTTCTTTGCGGTGTTTAAAAAAATAAGGTAAGGTAATTAGTATGACGGCATTAAAGGTGAAAACGCGCCAATAAGATGGGAAAAAGTTTAGTAAAGATGGGATAAAGGTTTGATAGTAGCTTTGGCTATAAGGGTATATTTTAGCCCCTACTCTTGATGAATTTAAGTAGCCATAAGCTGTTGGTAGCAAAATAAATGATGCTAAAGTTATGGCTAAAAGGCTATATAAGAAAATTGATGTTAGTTTTTTTAGTATTTTTTGATAACCTTCTTGCCGATATTTTTGGATAGTTAAAATACTGCCATAGATAGCAATGACAATAAATTCTGTATAGGCTAAGTAAAAGTTAGTAATTAAGGCAAAAAAGACCATAAAAAGATATAAGCCTTTTTTGTTTTCATTAACTATTTTTTCGATTCCCATCATTAAAAGGGGGAAAACATATAAAGCATCATTTAAGTAAGCATGTTTAAAAGCGTTAAAAATAATGTAACCACAAAAAGCATAGGTTATGCTACCAATTATAGTTGAATATGGTTTCATTTTTTTATAACGGCCATAGATTAAAAATGATAATCCGACTAAATATATACGAAGAAAGTTAGCAATGTAATAAACAATGTAAACTCCTTTTTGAGGAACGATAAAGCTTAGATATGAGACAAAGTCCCCTATTATGTAGTATACTAAGTTGCTAAACATATCTAAACCAGTACCAATATTCCATGTAAAGGTATTAATATATCCGGTTCTAATAAAATTGATTATTAAAGAACGAAAATAATTTAATGTTATGAAATGCTGGGTAAAGCTATCCGCACCATTGCCAAGGAAGCCTTTCCCGGTTCTTAAGAATAGAAAAATAATAAAGGATGTTATTAAAAGAAAGATGAGGCTGTATTTAATGACTAATTTACCAAAGTCAGAAGATACCCCCCC
>CANQYR010000034.1 GCA_947628125.1 uncultured Bacilli bacterium | reverse complement strand
CCCATTTGCGCTTTACCACCAAGTGGTTGTTGGGTTACAAGGCTATATGGTCCGGTTGCTCTAGCGTGTAGCTTATCATCAACCATGTGATGAAGTTTGATCATATACATGACACCAACATTTACTTTGTGTTCAAATGGTTCACCTGTGCGGCCATTTATTAATGTTACTTTACCGTCAAGTGGGATATTAGCTTCTTGCATTTCTTCGTGGATATCATCTAGGTTTGCGCCATCAAATACTGGAGTTGCATAGTGAACGCCTAATTTTTTACCAGCCATTCCTAGGTGAACTTCTAGTATTTGACCAATGTTCATACGTGATGGAACACCTAGTGGGTTTAACATGATATCAACTGGAGTACCATCTGGTAGGTATGGCATGTCTTCTTCTGGTAAGACTAGGGATATTACACCTTTATTACCATGACGACCACTCATTTTGTCACCAACTTGGATTTTTCTTTTTTGGATGATGTAGACTCTTACTAATTTAAAGACACCAGCTGGAAGTTCATCAGAGTTTTCTTTGGTGTAAACTTTAACGTCATGAACGATACCAGCCGCGCCGTGTTCAACTTTTAGGGATGTATCTCTTACTTCTCTTGTTTTTTCACCAAAGATGGCATGTAATAGTTTTTCTTCACTAGTTAATTCTTGAACACCTTTTGGTGTTACTTTACCAACTAAGATGTCGCCTTCTTTTACTTCAGTACCAATTCTTACGATACCATCAGCATCAAGGTTACGGCGTGATTCTTCACTGACATTTGGAATGTCACGGGTAATTTCTTCAGGTCCTAATTTGGTATCACGGCATTCAATTTCATAAGTTTCAATATTAAGGGATGTATAAACATCTTCTTTGATTAGTCTTTCATTTAATATGACAGCATCTTCATAGTTAAAGCCATTGTAGGTCATGAAGGCAACGGTCATGTTTTTACCAAGGGCAAGTTCACCGTCTTTGGTACTAGGTCCATCGGCAATTACTTGATCTTTATGAACTTCATCACCTTTTTTAACTAATGGGATGTGGTTAATACATGATGAGGCGTTGCTACGTTCGTAATTAGCAAGGTAGTATGTATCAGTTCCTTTAGCAGTTTTGACTTTGATGGTTTTAGCATCAGCGTAGGAAACAACACCATCAGCTTTACAAACAATGGTACTACCTGAGTATTTCGCGGCCACTGATTCAACACCGGTACCAACGATAGGTGCTTCGGCTTGTAATAGTGGTACAGCTTGACGTTGCATGTTAGATCCCATTAAGGTTCTATTGGCATCGTCGTAGTTTAAAAATGGTATACAGCTAGTGGTGATAGATACAACTTGGCTTGGAGAAACGTCAACAAAATTAACTTTTTCTCTTGGTACGTAGATGTTATCACCATTTATTCTAACGATTACGTTGTCTTCTACTATTTTGTTGTTATCGTCTAGTTCAACTGTAGCTTGGGATATGTAGTAGTCTGCTTCTTCATCGGCAGTCATGTATACGACATCATCCATCATAACTACGCCATCAACTACTCTACGATATGGAGTCATGATAAAGCCATATTCATTTACTTTGGCATATCCTGCTAAAGAGGTGATTAAGCCGATATTTTGACCTTCTGGACTTTCTACTGGGCATATTCTTCCATAGTGGCTTGCGTTTACGTCACGAACATCCATACCAGCTCTGTCTCTTGATAAGCCGCCTGGTCCTAAGCTTGATAGACGTCTTTTATTAGTAAGTTCAGCAATAGGGTTTATTTGATCCATGAATTGTGATAATTGACTTGAACCAAAGAATTCTTTTAAAACAGCCGTGACTGGTCTTATATTGATTAAAGACTTAGGGGTTATGTCAGTCATTTCTTGAGTAGTCATACGTTCTCTTATTACTCTTTCCATTCTTGACATACCAACTTTAAATTGGTTTTGAATTAATTCCCCTACTTGTCTTACTCTTCTGTTACCTAAGTGGTCTATTTCATCGGTGTTACCAATACCTTCTTGTAAGTTTAGATAGTAGCTTATAGCTGCATATATGTCAGGTATTGTTAGTCTTTTTTCGTTAACAGATTGGTCAACACCTAATATTTTGACTATTTTCTTTTCATCGATTTTAGAGTAAACTTTTATTTCTTGGATAGTTTCATAGCTATCTAGTTCACTGTTGACTAAAATTTCATGTAAACCAAAGCCTTTTTCTAGGGCTTTATTTATTTCATCTAAAACTTCCTTAGTTACAAGGGTATTTTTTTTCGCAATTACTTGGCCATCTAAGGTGATATCTTCAGCAAGTGTTGTACCCATTAAACGATCTTTAACGTTTAGTTTTTTATTAAATTTATAACGGCCTACTTTAGCTAAGTCATAACGAAAATGATCAAAGAAGCGTGTAACAATATGGTTCTTTGCTGAATCTAATGTTGCTGGTTCACCAGGTCTTAGTTTTTCATAGATTTCAATTAATGCTTCGTCTGTATTTTTAGCACTGTCTTTTTCATAGGTGTTATTTATGTATTCATTTTCGCCAAATACTTCATTAATTTCTTCGTTACTTGATAAGCCTAGGGCACGTAAGAATGTTGTTACAGGAACTTTTCTTGTCCGGTCAATTCTTACATACATAACGTCTCTAGCATCAAGTTCAAATTCAAGCCAAGTACCACGGTTAGGGATCATTTCCCCAGTAATTATTCTACGACCATTTTTGTCTATTTCTCTTTTGAAATAAACACTTGGACTTCTAACAAGTTGTGATAGTATTACTCTTTCAGCTCCATTAATGATGAATGTTCCAGCATCAGTCATTAAAGGCATGTCACCTAAAAAGATTTCTTGTTCTTTTACTTCACCGGTTTCATGGATAAAAACACGAGCCTCAACTTTTAAAGGTGCAGCATAGGTAACCATTCTTTCTTTAGCTTCTTTAATGGTATATCTAGGCGCGTCAAAAGAGTAATTGCCAAAATCAATCGTTACGTTACCTGTAAACGATTCAACTGGAAACAACTCTTCAAATACTTCTTTGATTCCAACTTCTAGAAAGTCTTGATAACTTTTCTTTTGAATTTCCAATAAGTCGGATAATTCCATAGTGTTTTTACTTTTAGAGAAACTTCTTCTTGTACGATAATCTCCACATTTTTTTAGTTTATAAGCCACAATTTCACCCCATCTATCTATTTTTTGTTTAAAAAAATTTAAACATGTCGCCAATTTAAAATTATAAAGGCATTTTCACATAATGTCAACGTATTTTTGCTTTTATGACATAAAAACCTTTACTTTTGCAAATAATTTCGCATGTATATCGATTTTCAATTAATTTTAGCATACTTTTTGCTCCATGGTCTTTGCGCATGACAAACCATAAATGACCATTTTTATTTAAATATTTATAAGCTTCATCTAATATATTAAAGACTATTTTTTTACCAGCTTTAATAGGTGGGTTGGTAACTATTAAGTCGTAAGTACCAGTTATATTGCTATAGCAATCGCTTAATAAAGCTTGACCCATAATTTTGTTTTTTTCGATGTTCATGTTACTTAAATGAATACATCTTTTATTTACATCGCTCATTGTTACAGGACAATTATATATTTTTCCTAATACAATTCCTAATAAGCCATAGCCACAACCGACATCTAAAATATTTGTTATTTTATTTTCGTTTTCAATAATGTTATCTATTAATAAGCGACTACCATAGTCTAAATGGTTTTTAGAAAAAACACCTAGATCACTAAAAAAAGTGAAAACAAATCCTTTTTTTTCATAAAGTATTGTTCTCAACTCGCTTTTCAAATTAGAATTGTTAGTAAAATAATGTTCCAAAGAATCACCAATCATTTCTAAAAAATTACCCCTATTTTAACAGTTAAAAAGATAAAAGTCAATTATGCTTGTAAAATAAATGGATCGTTTATATCTCCACTTCCGCCTGTGATTTTTACAGAAGGGATAAGATAGACTACGGGGCGAATGGCGTAGGCATCACTAGCATTAGCAGTGTTTATATTGCCACTTGAGTTTAGATAAAAGACATTTTTAGTACTTTCATTTTGGGGTGCGGATGTGATTGTCCATTCATCAGTGCCATTATATAGCCAATTATTATTACTACAATTATCGCTGTTATAGGAATTCATTGATTTTTTTAGACACGTATCTCTTAGTGTAGTATCCACAGCATAGCCATAATCACTTGGATACATTAGGCCTACTTGGCCTATCCAAGAACTGTTTTTTGATACTTCATCACATTGTTCATTATCTTGACATAATTTTTTTTCGGTTTCATACATTGCTTTAGCATTAAATTTTTCGGCATCATTTTGGTCTTCTACTAACGCTTTTGTATTCCATTTTACATTTGCTATCATAGCTTTTGCTTCTTCTTTGATTTTAACATTTTGCCAGGTAGGACATGTTTCTATGACGTTATTAGCATTTTTATAGCATAAGTTTGAGCCACTTATATTTAAATATTCATTATTTAAAACATTTTGGATATCTGATGTGCTCCACTCATTGATTCCATAGCCATCATTAACACCTGTTTCGGAACTATCCCAGGAATAATTCCCTATACTGTCTCTTATGATTTTTAGATGGCTTGCAAGGTTGCCATTTGCATCTTCAACATTATTCATGGCTCCTATAATGCGCCAGGTCTCACATGTGTCTTTGCTTGGTTCAGATTCAGCATCACAATTAAAATAGACATAATTTTTTGGATCCTTTCCAACATATCTTAGGTTGCTATCACTAGTATCATCTGCTTCTTGTTCATTTAACGTTTCTTCTTTATCATAAGCTAGATCATTTGAATTTATTTTTACTAAGTCTTCGATGTAGCTTATAGCTGTTGGAGAAGCTGCCTTTGATGTTGCTGTATGGATGACTGTAACATTGGCTTCAAAACTTTTGCCCATTATGGCATTTGTAGCATCTTCTTTAATCCACAAATAAAGATGGAAAGTTTTGGTTTGACCGTTTTCAACTGGGGCGTCATCACTGGTTTTTGTACCACCATTTAAAATGCCAGTTTTAAGAAGGTAAGATTCTTTTAAGCCTTCAACAGTAAGATTGCCTTTTTCAGTGTTTTTGACAGATAAAGTTTGGCCTACTGATGGCTTTTGTTCACTTTTTTCTTCATAGATTGCATATTTTATTAAATCATCGCTTATTTCATTTTTGTTAAGGGTGTTTAATGTTATGGAATACGCTGAGTTTATAGTACAGGTATTGGTGATGGTAAAAGAATACCCGACTTGGTTTAGGCCAACTTGATCTGAAGCTGGATAGGTATTTTGCAGGTTGATGCTACTACCTTCAGCAAAGCGTATGCTAAAACAACCTGTGGAAATATCATTTTGGCCAGTTTGCTCTTTGGTTATGATCCATAATGCATAGGATTGCGATACATATAAACACCCTACTAACATAAGGGCGATGATTAATAATGCTACTTTATATCTCATTTTCATCTTACCATCCCTTTAAACACTCTCTACGATATTAATAGTATATAATAAAATAGTAAATCGCGCAAGAAGGAAATGACAGTTATTTTTAAAGATTGTCAAATTATTGTTTTCTATTCTTTATTTTTTAGTGATTTTAACATTTTTTGCCATAGTTTACTTGATTGATAATTTAATATGCCTACTTTATATATTCTTAAACCATATTTAAATATTATGAAGGTAAAGGCGGTTGCTATGGTTGCTGATATTGCTAGTTCAATGATCGATATTTGTTCAAATATGTATAATGTTGGCGATACTAAGAAGGATAACATGGGAATGTATGACATGATTTTTATAAATAAGGCTCCATCAAAGGTTTGGGCCATGATAGCTAGGTAATAGCCTAATACTAGGACAATCATAAGTGGTGTTTGAAGTTGTTGAAAGTCTTCGGTGCTGGTTGTCATTGAGGCTAAAACGCCGGATAATATGGCATATGATACGAAAGATGCAACAAATAGAATTAATAAAATTGGTAAGGCGTTTATTAGTCTTGCAACAACATCGGATTGATTAAGAAGCTGGATAATATTATTTAGCTGGGGTGTGATATTTTGGGAGCCTGCTAAACTTGTTCGCACTACAAGGCCTATAAATGAGTATCCAACTAGTAATAAGGCTTGGATGATAACAAAGGCGGTTGCAGAAATGATTTTGGATGTAAAGTGGATTTTAGGTGAGACATTGGCGATTATTATTTCCATGCTTCTGGTTGATTTTTCATCATTTACTTCAGCACCGATCATTTGCACTAGCATGGTTATTAAAAAGAAGCAAGGCAAAATTAAGATGATGGCTACGATGGTTTGGATGGTTTCTTTGTTTTCGTTTTCTTCGCTTTCTTGATTGGTTGTTATGGTATTTAAATTCACGGGGCTTAATAAGGCGTTTAATGTGTCGTTATCTATTTGGGCGTTTGTGGCAACAAAGCTTGTTTTAATGTTTGATAATACGTTAGTTATCAAGTTTTTTGTTGTGGTATCTATGGTGTTGTAACTTATTAGGGATGCTTTAATAAATGAGCTTTGATCTACCGCGATATCAACGATTAGAAGATTATCGTCTTTTAGTTTTTCTTTTAATGTTTCTAATGGTTCATTTGCTTTTTCTAGTTTATAGTTTTTTGTTTCTAAGTTGTTTGTTTCATTAAATAGTTTTTCAAAGGTATCGTAAATGTTTAGTTCATCGACAACGATTATTGTTTTTTCACTTTCAAAGTCACCGCCAAAAAAGGTGATTATTTTGTCAATATTTATAAGGCATATTAAGGCAATGCAAAGGAAGATGTTTGCTAGTTTGAACCATTTTGTTTTAATTTTTTTGTTTAAGCTTTGTTTAATTAAGAATTTAAATTTTTGTTTCATATGCTTCACCTACTTTGTTTAAAAATATTTCATTTAATGTTGGGTCTTCAACTGAAAATTTGGTAATGTTTTGGCCCTTTTTGATTATTTCAAAGACTTCATCGATATAATCATCGCTAGCAATTTTGATTATTGTTTCTTCTGGGGTTTGGTTTATGTCTAATACGCCTTGTAAATTTTTTATTTTGTCAATATCAATCGTGCCACAGATGTGGATATTTTTTTTACGGTAATCTTTTTTGATGTCTTTTAATTTGCCTTGTAAAACACATTTGCCTTTGACTAATATTACTAATTCTTCACAAAATAATTCAACATGTTCCATGCGGTGGGATGAAAAGATTATGCTACTTTTCTTTTCTTTAAATTCTTTTATGACGTTCATAAATAATTCAACGTTAATGGGATCTAAGCCAGTAAAAGGTTCATCTAATATTAAGAGTTTTGGATCATTTATTATGGCGGTTATAAATTGGACTTTTTGCTGGTTACCTTTGGAAAGTTCTTTTATTTTTCGGTTTTTATATTCTGTTATTTGAAAGCGTTCTAGCCAATAGTCTAATTTTTCTAAGATTGTTTTTTCATCCATGCCTTTTAAAATGCCGTAAAAAATGACTTGTTCTTTAACGGTTAATTTGGTAAGTAAGCTTCTTTCTTCGGTTAAAAAACCAATCTTATCGGTTTCTTTATAGGTTATGGGTTTGCCATCTAATAAAATTTTTCCTTCATCCATTTTTAGTAAATTATTAATCATTCTAAAGGTGGTAGTTTTGCCGGCTCCATTTTCCCCTAGAAGACCAAAGATTGAGCCATCATTTACAGTGAAAGATAAGTCATCAACGGCTAAAATATTGTCGTAGCGTTTAGTAACATGTTCTACTTGTAACAAATCAATCATTCCTTTCTTTTTTTTATTATACATCATGTTTGTTTTATTGGAAAAGGTTTTCTTAATAAAAAAAACAAATAGGTATTAAACTTATTTGCTTTAGTTATATTCTAATTCAAAAGGATGGGTACTACTTCCATAATCAGAATAATCCCTATCAACTATTTTAACATCACTTTTTAGATATTGGGTTGGACGCACGGCATTAGCAGTGCTAGCATTTTCGTTGTACACATGCCCGCCTGAGTGGACAACGAACACAAGGTCAGCACGCAACGAATAAGGTACTGGTATCATTGTCCATTGTTTATTATTTGCATCTCGTAACCAATCATACGTCATACAATTATCACTATTATATGATTGCATTGATTTTCCTAAACATGTCTCTCTTACTTCTGTTCCTACAGCATACCCATAATCACTCGGATACATTAAGCCTACTCTTCCAATCCATGTTGTCATTCTATCTACATCATCGTTACAATCGTCTCCTCCACTACATCGTTCTTTTCCTGTATGATTACTTCGCTCTGCTTCATACATATATTTTGCCGTTATTAAACTTGAACTATATGATACTGGCATTGTTCCGGTATGCCATTTCACACTAGCTATCATTTCCCTTGCGGTATCTCTTATTCCGATATTTGTCCAATCAGGACAAGTTCCAGTAGTATTATTAGAACCTGTATAACATAAGTTTGAGCCAGTACGTCTATATAAATATTCATCATTTAACACTTTTTCTATATTTGCTTCGCTCCACTCATTTACTCCTCCGCCATTATTTACTCCTGATGCAGAACTATCCCATGAATACTTTGTATCGAACTTATCTCTTATTATCTTTAGATGACTTTCACTATTTCCATCTTCATCTTCTATATTATTCATTATTCCGATGATACGCCATGTCTCACACGTTTCTTTGCTTGGTTCAATCCCTTCTTCACAATTAAATAATACATAATTTTTTGGATCACTTCCAACAAACCTCAAGTTTTTATCTTCTGTATCATCATATAATAATTCAGCTGTCTCACCAGCTACGCCATATTTACACGCCGCACTTTCGGGATACAATATACAAGCATTATTTCCTTTACTTCCAAAATACAGACTGCAATTTGTCTTAGTTTTCTTTAAATTATATACAGATGGTACCCAATTTTCACTATCCCATTTAATTATTGCATCATTTGTACACCTAGAACCAATATACAAAACACCACTTTCTTTCAAAGGTATATCATCAAGTTTTTGATCACCATTATAAAATGCAAATTCTATGTCACCACTTCCACTACTCATCTTTAATTTTCCATTTATTATTTTAAATGTTGCTTTCATTTGATAATTGGCATAACTTTGATAGATTATTGTTCCTATAGATATTATACATACACAAGCTAAAATTAAAGAAATAATTTTGCTTTTTCTTAATTCTTTATTTTCATATTTTTTAAGTTTCATATAGGTCACATCCTATTTTTA
>CANQYR010000033.1 GCA_947628125.1 uncultured Bacilli bacterium | reverse complement strand
GGCTCTAATTTCTTACCATCTTCATAAGTATATAAAACCTCAGGCATACTAACCGAAAGTTCATAACCTTCCCGCCGCATATTCTCAAGCAAAATAGATAAATGTAACTCCCCACGGCCACTAACCTTATAACCATCCAAATCACTTAAAGGCTCAACAAGAAGACCAACGTTTGTCTCAAGTTCTCTTTCCAAACGCTCCTTCAAATGCCTAGTAGTTAAAAACTTACCACTACGACCCGCAAAAGGACTATTATTAACCAAAAAATTCATCGACAAAGTTGGCTTTTCAATATTAATAGGTGGCAAAGAACTTACATGCTCACTATCACAAACACTATCACCAATCGAAATAAAAGGACAACCAGCAAACGTTACTATATCACCATAATAAGCCTCATCAACTAAAACCCTTTTAATACCCTCAGTAACATATAACTTATTAACCTTAAAACTAGAAACATCACCAGCACTGTTAACAACCTTAACCATTTGCCCAGGCTTCATCACACCCTTAACAATCCGGCCAATCCCAAGACGACCCAAAAAATTGTCATAATCCAAATTACTAACCTGCATTAATAATGGATCAGATGCACTTCCCTCATAAGGAGCAACATGCGATATTATAACATCAAGAAGCGGCTTAATACTACTTCCCTTATCAGATAAAGATAAAGAACAAACACCCTCCTTAGCCACACCATAAACAATCGGAAAATCAAGCTGCTCATCACTAGCATTTAACTCCATAAACAAATTAAACGTCATATCCACAACTTCACTTACCCGAGCATCCTTCTTATCAATCTTATTAATAAATAAAATTGGTCTTAAATTTTGCTCCAAAGCTTTTTTTAAAACAAACCGCGTCTGAGGCATCGGACCTTCCGCTGAATCAACAATCAAAATAACCGTATCAACCGTCCTAATAACCCGCTCAACCTCACTAGAAAAATCAGCATGTCCTGGCGTATCTACAATATTAATCTTATAATCACCATACATAATCGAACAATTCTTAGAATAAATAGTAATGCCCCGCTCTCTTTCCAAATCATTACTATCCATAATCAAATCATGAACCTCTTCATGACCATTAAAAGCACCATTTTGATTCAGTAAAGCATCAACCAAAGTTGACTTACCTGCATCAACATGCGCCACAACAGCAATATTAATAATCTTCTTCATAAACTCATCCCCTTAAAGATACCAAATGATAATACACCAAAATAACAACTTTGGCAAGAAAAAAAAACAAAAATTAAACAGAAGTGCTTTTCTTTTTCCCAAACCACCTTGGAAAAATCATCACAAACAACACAATAGCCGAAAAAATATAAGTTAACTCAATCGCCAAATCCCAAACATTATAAAAAATAGGATTTTTAAAACCAAGCAAAAGCGAATCCCCAATATTACGCACCAAAATAAAAGGAATCTTCGCCACACTAATAAGCACAATAAGTAAAAACAAATTAAACAAAACAACCATATTACTCTTCGCATCATTTTCACTCATAACATTAATCAAATTCCGAAAACTAAACCAAAACTTAGGCTTCAAAACAAACGAAGACTTAATACCATGCTTTTGTAAAATATCTTGGCATACAACATCAATAGGATACTTTTTTACAAATTCATCATACCCTAAATTAACATCCGATCCCACACTCAAAACAAAATTATTTAAATCACCATCCAAAACAGACTTATCAAGAATAACAAGCTTGCCTCTAATAACAGATAAATAACGATCAATCATATTCATTTCCTTTCTATAATAACATTACGATAACAATCAACTTGCTTAGTTAAAACCTTACTAACAATAACAATACCATTTTCTTTAACCAAACTTGCCTCCACTCTAGCTACCCTTATTATATCAGAATTTTCAAAATTTACTAAACATTTCTTCCCATCTAAAATAATAATTGGACTATCCTTCATAATCAACTTACCCTCATCTAAAAAAGATATAACCATCCGCGAAGGAACATAACATATAGGCGTATTTTTTTTAATAGTCGCTACATAACAAATAGGTGCCGTAAAATAAGAACGCGGCATACTAACAGAATCAAAAGAAGCAAAAATAAGACCCGACCCAACAATCTTATTCTCCATAAAAAACACCTTAGCATCACAAGGCATAGCAAAAGTTGGATAATCAAAATAAACAACACTTTCATAAAACTTCACAAAATTATCAAAACTAGATAAAGAAACATCCTTAAACATCTTTAACCTAACCAGTAAATTACTAGGATGCAAAACAATATCATATAAATTTTTTAACATCTCTTTTAAACCATAAGCCCTTTGAAAAAAAGTCAGCAAATACAAATTATTCTGCACCTTACTAGGTAAAGATGAAAACGAAGAACTAAGCTTATCAGACAAAGAAACATTATATAAAGGAAGCGAAAAATCTAAATTATCATAAGCAAGCAAATAAGAAGCAACACTACACGCATCCAAATCAGAAAGCAAATCATACTTTAACTTCACCTTAGAAGTTTCACTAGCAATAAAACTAGCCAAAGAAACAAAAGAAGGCTTTGATAAAGACGCTAAAGCATCATCCAAATTTATCTCCCGTCTTCTTTTACGACTTAACGAATTATAATTATTAATCGTCTCAATTTCCTTTTCCAAAAAATCAATATCCAAAGGCAACTTCAACGCAAAATACTTATTATTCAAAAAAGAATCTTCCGTTTCCAAAGAATATAAATAATCGCTCATCTTCTTAATAACCTTACTATAATCATCCTTAGAATAACACCTAGAAATATCCGCATCAAAAGAAGAAATAACCATTAGCTGCTTTTTACGAACCTTATCCAAATTATTGTTCACCTTTAAAGAAGAACAAGATAAACCAAGCAACTTATCAAGAGTACTTTTTACACTTACATACTTCAAAGAAAGATTATAAACCGTATCATAAGTATCCAAAATAATCCGCATCTTATCACTAATTAACTTCAAAAGCAAAACCGCACAACTTTCATACTCTTTAGCATCCAAAGCCGCCTTCTCATCCAATAACTCAAGATCATACTTAAAAATAGGCCTAGCAAAACAATCATTATACTTGTCAAAAACAATATTCAAAGAACCCTTCTTACCCTGCCTTTGATAAACATAATAATTCTTCAAAAACCATCTTGCATCAGCTAAATTAGAAGGAACAAAAACCCTATTTAAAAGCCCATAAACAGCATCATTTACCACATAATAAATACCCAAAAAATCACCATCATAAATATATGGCTCCTTAAGACTATCAAAAGAAAACTCCTTAAACAACTTTAACAATTCACTTTTTGACACATATCTCAACCCTTTTATTAAAAATAATTATAACACCTATTTACCAAATTGAAAATAACTATTTATTTTCAAAACCATCCATGATAAAATAAAATCGAAAAGAGGTAACAAATGAAAATAACTGTCATAAAAAATAACGAAAAAAAAATAAACTACTTATCCGACATAATCTTACTATTACTAGGAATTATCCTTATACTTGATGCCAAACAACTAGTAACAAGCGTCTTTATCATCATCGGCATATTAATAACCATCTTTGGCGCTTTAAAATTCTACGACTACTTCAAACTAAAAAAACAACTAAACATTGAAAGCCCAAATTTAATAAACGGCATCATCTTAATAACAATAGGCCTTATAACAACTCTTCTAGCAAGCATATTATCCCAAGCAATCCAAATAGTAACTGGCCTAATAATAATTAGCATCGGCATCCAAAAACTAACAGACAATAACCTAACAATCCAAAAAATAATCCAAATAGCCATCTATTTTGGCATCGGCTTATATACCATATTTGCTAAAAACCTTGTCTATATGATCATCGGCATATTCCTTGTAATAACCGCCATATATGACCTATTAATCAAACTAAAACTAACCAAAAATTAGTTTTTTTTAAACACAAAAAAAAGATGTCTAAGCACCTATTTAGTTTTCTTATGAGCTTTTTTAGTATTAGCTTGTTTTACCTTAGAAGAAGAATCTTTTCTTGATAAATAAATAACATAACCAAAACCTAAAACAGCAACAACGATAATAATAATTCCAATAATCGTATCAGCATTGCTAGATGCTGTAACCTCAATAGTTGACTCTGGCGTAACATTAAAACCTTCCTTAGCAATCAAAGAAGCAACAACATCTTCTGTATCATCACTTTCATAATAATCATCAATTGCCTTTTTAATATCACTATCATAACTACTAGTATAATCATCAAAAGTCTCATCACCAATAACAATAAAAGGCACGCCACCGAATTCTTTACCCATTTCTTCAGCAACCCTTGACGCTAAAGACTTGTTCTCCTCATCATACCAAACTTCATACTCAATTAAATTAAATTTATCTTTATAGCTACTATTACTTTTAAGACTAGTAAAAAACTTCAAAGCATTAGCACAAAAATCACAAGTCTTACCCTTAAAAATATAAATATCCTTTATCCCTTTCGCACTAACACATAAAGGTAAAAATAAAACAAGCGCAATACTTAATAAAAAAATCTTAGCCTTTTTCAAAACAACTATACCTCCCAACAAAAACCATTATACGGCAAATAGCCATATTTTTCAACAAAAAAAACTTTAGCAATCCAAATTAGAAGTAAATTTTGCTAAAGTTTTTTCAATCTTACTTGAAGGAGCATTACTTACACTATACATACCCAAAGAAGACATACACAAATATAACTCATTTTGTAAACTCAAAACATCATGTAGACTTTTTTCAAAAACATCATGCACTAAAGAAGTCCCTGACTCAATACATCCATGCAAACATAAATCACCAAGAACCTTTAAATCCCATAAAGCTCCTTCTAACATTGTTTTATCATCCATACTATTTTCCCCCTTTCAAAACTTCATAAAAATTAGCATACATACCACAAGCTTTCTTAGATATCTTCTTAAGAACATTCAAAGCATCCTTATCATTAACACACTCACTATTAATATCCAAATGCTTTTTAAAATACTCCAAATGCCCTAACATATCCTCAATATACAAAAGTTCTTTTTCACTCATATTTTATCACCCACAAATAGTATGAACAAAATAAAAAAATATATACAACAAAAAAATTAAACCTTTAAAACCAGAACCATCGAATTATCAACATTAAACCGTGAAGCATAAAACTTTTTCTTTTCCATAACCTCATGCATATAATAATTAACAAATTTACTCTTATTACTACACTTCTTAACCATATTTAAAAACCGATCACCCATATTAAACATCGAAGCCTTATAAAACTCCCTAGCCATAATAAGTAATACCAAAAGATGATCATCAAAAGAAAGATTAAGCCTAGCAAAAATATCATCAATACTAATACCATCTCTATACATACTAAATACATCATTAATACAAGAAAGCCCAAACATATCATCATCATAAGAACTACTTAAAATCTTAGAAAAATCAAGACTAGGATCACAACAAGTAGCAACCTTCAAAAAAGACTTAGCTAAAGGTATATTATGCCACCTTAAATTCTGTAAACCCAAATACATATAGACAAAAGGCTTTACATCAGCATACTCCAAAGCCTCAACATAATAATTATAAAATAACTCATAATCCCCATTTTTATAAGCAACATAAGCATCATCATACAACTTCTTACTAGGCTTACCCCGATTAACAACATAATGCAAAACAACACTCTTCTTACCACCATAATCAATAGCAAAAGCCTGCAAATTATCCTTACAATTAACATAATTTACAAAACCATCGGCATCATAAGCATCAATCAAAACCAAACGATCCCTATTTAATATAGCCATATTAGACTTAAGTAAAGACTCAAAAGATAAATTAACAGGAACATTAGATAAACTATAAGCCCACTTTAATAACATATACAAATTATCATTATAAGAATACTTTAAAGCCAAACCATAATTATGACCCTTAATAGCCGAAAACAAATCATTAGAATAACTACTGCATTCAAAAACTTGACCTTCCATAAGATGCTTAATGTCCCTTACAACCATACCCATCATCCGCTCCGTCTTACTTATAAAACAAGATGATTTTAAACCCTTAAAATACTTCTTAAGACCATTAATATCCGAAGCCAAAATCAAACCCTCAATATAACTATTTCGCTTCTTTTGAGCAACAATAACCATCTCAAAAAGATAATTCATTATTTGCTTATACAAATCATCCTTACTTTCCATAAGCAATTTACTAGCATTAACAAACTTATGATTATAAGCACTATACCTAATATCATTTTGCAAAGAAACATTATCATAAAAAGAATTATCATCAAGCTTTATATCAGCAAAACTTAAATTACTAACCAAAGAATAATAAGGCTTTAAAAGCCGATACTTAAACCCTAACAAATACAAATAAAACATCAAATCCTTATGAACATTAACATCACTAGATAACAAATATTTATCAATCACCTTAAACAATTTATCATAATCACCCAAAGAATTATAAAACTCTTCCCAAAAATTCATAAAAAATCACCAAAAAATATATTAAACCACCCAGCTAAAAAAAACAACCAAAAGATCCATAAAACCCAATTAATTTATATAAAACTACAATTCAAGGATAAACGGATCTCCTGATTCACCACTTCCATCTACTATTTTAACATTACTTTTTAAGTAAACAGTTGGACGGATGGCATAAGCAGCATTATCATGACTGCTACTTATACCGCCTCTTAAAGATGTGTAAAATACATCAAAAGCGTTCGAAGAATGAGGCACTGGTGTCATTGTCCATTGATCACTACCAGATACATATAGCCAATCATTTGTCATGCAATTATCATTTTTATATTGAATCATTGTTTTTTCTAAACAAATTTCTCTTACGTCGCCACCAACTGCATACCCATAATCACTTGGATACATTAAACCTACTTTTCCTATCCATGTTGTTGTTCTGTCTACTTTATCATTGCAACTACTTCCCCCACTTGCCTGACATCCTTCTTTTCCATTATGACTACTTCGTTCGGCTTCATATGTTGTTTTAGCTAACCATTCATTAGAATTATTTGTTTCAAAAGTTCCTGTATTCCATTTAATATTGGCTATCATAGTTCTTGTATTTTCTTTTATTCCTACTTCTGCCCATGTTGGACAAGTTTCTAATGCCTCTTTATAATCTTTGTAGCATTTATTATCCCCAACCTGTTTATTTAAATATTCATTATTTAATACTTTTTCTATAGCTGATGTGCTCCATTCATTTACTCCATAGCCAGTATTTATACTTAAGGCTGAACTATCCCACGAATAATTTGTTTCAAATTTATCTCTTATTATTTTGATATGTGTTCCAGTTGTTTCAGTTTGTAATTCATCTTCACTTACTTCGGTTATGTTGTTCATTACTCCTATAATCCGCCAGGTCTCACATGTTTCTTTACTTGGTTCAACATCTTTTTCACAATTAAATAACACATAATTATTTGGTGTGGCTCCTATATATCTTAAATTTGCATCATCAGTATCATCATAAGCAAAATTAGTTTTATCATTATCCGATTTTCTAGCTAAATAACATGAACCACTTTCCTCACCTGCTGATGTACATATTTTTTCAGTTTTACTACCAAAATACAAACTACAACTTGTTTTTGTCTTTGTTAAATTATACACAGTTGGTGCCCAATTTTTACTACTCCATTCTATTACTGCATCATTAGTGCATTCTGCTTTAATAAATACAAGACCTTCTTCATTATTTTTAGTTGGCATTGTAGTTAATGTTTTATCACCATTATAAAACGCAAATTCTATATCACCACTTCCACTACTCATCTTTAATTTACCATTTATTAATTTAAACGTTACTTTATCTTGATATCTTCCATAACTTTGATACACAAATAAAATTAGTAGTATGATACATAAACTGCAAAAGACAAAAGAAATAATTTTACTTTTTCTTAATTCTTTATTTTCATATTTTTTAAGCTTCATATAGGTCACTTCCTATTATCACTTATAACATACTACCCCCCCCCTGTGTCAATTGTAAAAAAAAATTCACTTAAAAATAAATGAATTTCTTCACTAATTTTCACTATACTCAAGTACAAACGGATTATCAACAGATCCATAATCTTCTGCATCATTTAAAGCAATTTTAACGTTACTTTTTAGATATAAGGTTGGACGGACGGCATTAGCACCACTAGCATAGTCGTAAGTTACAAGTCCAGTAGAGTGAGCACGAAACACAGAATAAGCATTCGTCGCAAAAGAAACTGGTGTTATTGTCCATTGCTGATTTCTTACATCATATAACCAGTCATTTGTCATGCATTGATCATTATAATATTGACTCATTGATTTTTCCAAACATGTTGTTCTGGCATCACCACCTACAGCATATCCATAATCTGACGGATACATTAAACCTACTTTGCCGGGCCATGTTGTCGTTCTTGTGACGTTATCATTGCAATACTTCCCTCCACCATTCGCCACACATACTTCTTTTCCATTATGACTACTTCGCTCTGCTTCATACATATAACTTGCTGTTATTAAATTTGGATTATTAAAATAATCTACTGACATTGTTCCAATATTCCATTTTACACTAACTATCATATTCCTTGATGACTCTCCTATTCCTATATTTGTCCAATCAGGACAGGCTTCTGTGGAATAATCAGCATCTTTATAACATGGATTTGTTCCAGTTCGTCTATATAAATATTCATCATTTAACACTTTCTCTATATCTGCCTGGCTCCACTCATTTATTCCATAACCATTATTTTCAGAATATGAACTATCCCAGGAATAGTTTTTTTCAAATTTATCTCTTATAATCTTTAAATAACTTCCAATGTTACCATCTTCAGCTTCTATATTATTCATCACTCCGATGATGCGCCATGTCTCACATGTTTCTTTACTAGCCTCTACTCCATCTTCACAATTAAAATATACATAATTATATGGTGTGGCTCCTATGTATCTTAAATTTCTATCATCCGTATCATCATAAGCTAAATTAGTTGTATCAGTTTCTGATTGTTTTGCTAAATAACAGGCACCACTATCTTCACCCGCTAATGTACATATTTTTTGAACTATATTACCAAAGTATAAGCCACAACTGGTTTTTGTTTTTTTTAAATTATTTACCACTATATTATCCCAGTCATCATCATTCCATTTTATTACAGCATCATTTGTACAAGTTGCTTTAATAAATACAAGATCTTCTTCATTATTTTTAGTTGGCATTGTAGTTAATGTTTTATCACCATTATAAAATGCAAATTCGATATCTCCACTTCCTCCACTCATCTTTAACTTACCATTTATTATTCTAAACGTTGCTTTCATTTGATAATTAGCATAACTTTGATAGATTATTGTTCCTATAGATATTATACATACACACGCTAAAACCAAAGAAATGATTTTACTTTTTCTTAACTCTTTGTTTTCATATTTTTTAAGCTTCATATAGGTCACTTCCTATTATCACTTATAACATACTACCCCCCCCCCCTGTGTCAAT
>CANQYR010000032.1 GCA_947628125.1 uncultured Bacilli bacterium | reverse complement strand
TTTAATTACTTTGAAGGAAATAGCGATGCTGTTTATTAATTCGGTTAAAAATAGTCTTAATACTAGTTATGATAAGATTTTACAGGCTTTAAATGGTAAGGAAATTACGCGTTTTCATGATGAATTTTGTGGGACGATGTTAGCTGGTAGTTATCAAAGTCAAACTTTTATTTCTGGTGTTGATTTAAAGCCTAGTGATATTTTGATTGTTGGGGATCGGCATAAGGTTATTTCTTATGGTTTAGAGAAGAAGATTAGTTTGATTGTTTTGACTAATGGTTTTAGTTTGTCTGATGATTTGCTTTTGCTTGCTAAGAAGAATAAGGTAAGTGTTATTTCTAGTCCTTTGGATACTTATAATACTTGTAATGCTATTTCGTTAAGTAATTATGTTCGGACGATTGTTTTGAATTTGAATCCGAGTGTTGTTTATGAAAATGATTATTTGACTGATTTTATTGATGTGGCGCATAAGCAGGGGTTTTCTAATTATCCGGTTTTAAATAAAAAGGGCGAATGTTTGGGGATGATTAAGGTTACTGAGTCTGGCAAGTATGATAAGATGAAGGTTATTTTGGTTGATCATAATCAGCTTGATCAAAGTATTCCGGGGATTGAAGAGGCGGAGATTATGGAGATTATTGATCATCATAATTTGGGAGCTATTGGTACTAGTGTGCCGATTAATTTTCGAAGTATGCCAGTTGGGTCAACTTGTACGATATTGTATGATCTTTATAAGGAAAATCATGTTGATATTCCAAGGGACATTGCGGGAGTTATGTTGTCGGCTATTTTGTCTGATACTTTGATTTTTCAAAGTCCAACGACGACTTTGAAGGATAGAAAGTGTGCCTCTTTACTTGCTAATATTTGTGGTGAGGATATTAAGTTATATGGTCATAAAATGCTTAAGGCTGGTAGCAGTATTGCTAATATGAGTGTTGATGAGATTATTTATCAGGATTTTAAGTCTTATCATATAAGTAATACTACTTTGGGTATTAGTCAAATTATTACGCTTGATTTTGATAATATTAAGGAAAATTTGGATAGTTTTGTTAATAAGCTTGATGAGTTAAATAAGGGTGAGTATGAGGTTGTGACGATTTTTATTACGGATGTTGTTTTAAATGGTTCTTATGTTTTATATAATCAAAAGGCTAGGGATATTGTTATGGATGCTTTTGATTTAAAGGATATTTATGAGGGTGTGTTTATTCCTAATTTGATTAGTCGGAAGAAGCAAATGTTACCAAAACTTATGGATGTATTAGATAAAAAGATTTAATTTGGTTATAATAATTTTAGGGTGATTATATGAAAGCGCTTATAACGGGAAGTTCAAGTGGTATGGGCATGGATATGGCTAGGTATTTAGCTAGTATGGGTTGGTCTTTAATTTTAGTGGCAAGAAGAAAGGATCGGCTTTTAAAGTTAAAGGCTTCTTTGAATGTACCTGTAAAGATTATTTGTTTGGATTTAAGTGATGTAGAAAATGTTTATAAGTTATATGATATGGTTAAGAATATGGATATTGATTTATTGATTAATAATGCTGGTTTTGGGGTGTTTGGGAAGTTTTTGGAAACTGATTTGGCTTTGGAAGAGGATATGCTTAATGTCAATGTTTTGGCTTATCATGTGCTTACGAAGTTGTTTTTGAAGGATTTTTGTGCGCGTGATCATGGTTATATTTTGAATGTTTGTAGTAGTGCTGGTTTTTTTGCTGGTCCTAATATGGCTAGTTATTATGCTACTAAGAATTATGTTACTAAGTTAACTTTGGCGATTAGTTATGAACTTAAGAAGTTAAAGAGTCATGTTGTTGTTAGTGCTTTTTGTCCTGGGCCTGTTGATACGGAGTTTGAGATGGTTGCTAAGGGTAAGTTTAAAGCGCCTTTGTTAGATAGTTATAAGGCTAGTAAGTATGCGATTGATAAGTTATTTAAGAAGAAAAATCTTATTGTTGCGGGTAAGATGATGAAGCTTGGTTTGTTTTTTAGTCGTTTTTTGCCTCTTTCGTGGTTATTAACAATTATTTATTATATTCAGGAACGTAAATTACGTGTCAAGTGATGGTTTGATATTGGTTAAGTGTGATATAATGTTTTTATGAAAGGATTTTATTTTATGGAAAAAAGGAAAGCGCTTATGGAAAAGAAGGAAGCTTTGAAGGCTACTAAGGAGCAAATGGGAGTTTTTGTTGGTTATAAGGAGCCTTCTGTGCAAGAGAGTCAATTTAAAACGTTGATTAATAATTTTCATATGGCTGATAATTTGGAAGAAAAGTTAAGTATTGCTTCAGAGATTGAGGCTTTAAAGGGTGAGTTACCAATAGATTTGCAAATGGAAATCGATATGTTGCGTAATGGACCAAAAAGATAGAACAAAAAATGTTCTTTTTTTTTGGAAAAATACTTGCACTGCGAACAAATATATGCTAAAGTATTTTTGCTGATACAAAATGTATATTTTGGTTATATTATTAAAGTAAGGAAGTGTTATTAATGGATAAGATTATAGTTAAGGGTGCGAGAGAAAATAATTTGAAGAATATTGATATTGAGCTTCCTAAGAATAAGTTAATTGTTATGACGGGTGTGTCTGGTTCGGGTAAGAGTAGTTTGGCTTTTGACACTATTTTTGCGGAAGGACAAAGGCGTTATGTGGAGAGTTTATCTGCTTATGCTAGGCAGTTTATTGGTGGGGTTGAAAAGCCTTTAGTTGATAGTATAGAAGGGTTAAGTCCTAGTATTTCAATTGATCAAAAGACGACTAATAAAAATCCTAGGAGTACGGTTGGTACAATTACGGAGATTTATGATTTTTTGCGGCTTTTATTTGCTCGGATTGGGGTTCCTTATTGTCCTAAGCATCATATTCCTATTCAAAGTCAAAGTATTGATGAGATGACTAACAAGGTGATGGAGTTAGAAGAGGGAACGAAGCTTTTGATCATGGCGCCTATTGTGCATGGAGAAAAAGGTACGCATAAGGATTTGTTTGATGATTTAAGAAGTCGTGGGTATGCCCGGGTAAGGGTTAATGGCAATGTTTATGGTTTGGATGAGGATATTATTTTAGAGAAAAATAAGAAGGATAATATTGATGTTGTGGTTGATCGTATTGTTCTTAGAAAAGATGAGCGTTCGCGGATTTTTGAGGCGATTGAGACGAGTACGAAGTTGGCTAATGGTAAGGTTTTGATTAATGTTATTGGTGGGGAAGAAATTTTAATGAGTGAGAAGTATGCTTGTTTGAAGTGTAATTATTCGATACCAGAGCTTGAACCAAGGTTGTTTTCTTTTAATAGTCCTTATGGGGCTTGTCCTAGTTGTAAAGGTTTAGGGACAAAGCTTAAGATTAGTGAGAATTTGATTATTCCTAATAGGGATAAGGCACTTAGTGAGGGGGCAATTGTTCCTTATAATGCTGATAATTCAATTATAAATACTACTTTGAAAGCTGTTTGTGATTATTATGATATAGATATTAATATGCCGGTTAAGGATATTCCTAAAAAGAAGTTTGATTATATTTTATATGGTAGTGATGTGCCTATTAAGATTAAGTATGTGGCTAAAAATGGTAATGTTCGTTATACTAATGATTATTTTGAGGGGGTTATTAATAATTTAGAGCGCAGGTATTTGGAAACTTCTAGTGCTTGGATTAGAGATTGGCTTGAGTCTTTTATGATTGAGACTGATTGTGCGGTTTGTCATGGGACAAGGCTTATGGATAGTGTTTTATCAATTTATATTGATGGTAAGAATATTTATGATTTGACAAAGATGAGTATTAAGGATTTAAGGTCTTTTTTGCGGGGATTAAAGCTTAGTGAGGAAGCGAAAAATATTAGTTCTTTATTACTTACAGAGATTGATAATCGGTTAACTTTTTTGGTTAATGTTGGGTTGGAGTATTTATCTTTGCATCGTAAGGCTGCTACTTTATCGGGTGGTGAGTCGCAGCGTATTCGCCTTGCTACTCAGATAGGTAGTAAGTTATCCGGGGTGTTATATGTTCTTGATGAGCCTAGTATTGGATTACATCAAAAGGATAATGAAAAGCTTATTGCTAGTTTGAAGGAAATGCGGGATTTGGGTAATACTTTGATTGTTGTCGAGCATGATATTGATACGATGTTAGCTAGTGATTATTTGGTTGATATTGGGCCAAAGGCTGGTAGTGATGGTGGTTATGTTGTTGCCTGTGGTACGCCTTTGGATGTTATGAAGTGTAAAGAAAGTATTACTGGTAATTATTTAAGTGGGGAAAAGTTTATTCCAGTTCCGAAGAAAAGGCGGGAAGGAAATGGTTTATATTTGGAGGTTGTGAAGGCTTCTTTGAATAATTTAAAGAATATTAGTGTTAAGTTTCCTTTGGGTAAATTTGTATGTGTAACTGGTGTTTCTGGTTCGGGTAAGAGTAGTTTAGTTAATGAGATTTTATATAAGTCTTTAGCGCGAGAGCTTTATCGTAGTAAGGAAGAGCCTGGTAAGTGTGAGGCTATTTTGGGGATGGAGAATGTTGATAAGGTGGTAATGATTAGTCAAGACGCTATAGGAAGGACACCTAGGAGTAATCCAGCAACTTATGTTGGTGTTTTTGATGATATTAGGGATCTTTATGCTAATACTAAGGAAAGTAAGATGCATGGTTATGATAAGGGGCGTTTTTCGTTTAATGTTAAGGGTGGAAGATGTGAGGCTTGTTATGGTGATGGTGTGAAGAAGATTGAGATGCATTTTTTGC
The DNA here is from genome assembly GCA_947628125.1 of uncultured Bacilli bacterium. GTDB lineage: Bacteria > Bacillota_I > Bacilli_A > RF39 > UBA660 > Ventrenecus. Next base: position 4,895 of record CANQYR010000032.1, on the reverse strand, counting down.
CGGATGTTTATGTTCCTTGTGAGGTTTGTCATGGGACAAGGTATAATAAGGAGACGCTTCAGATTAAGTATAAAGGGAAAAATATTAGTGAAGTTTTGGATATGCGGGTTAGCGAGGCAGCTTTATTTTTTGAAAATGTGCCAGTTATTAAGCGAAAACTTGATGTTTTGATGGATGTTGGTTTATCTTATATAAAGCTTGGTCAGGCGGCACCTAGTTTATCGGGTGGTGAGGCTGGCCGGGTAAAACTTTCTAAGGAGTTACAAAAAAGGCCAACTGGTAAGAGTGTATTTATATTAGATGAGCCAACTACGGGTTTGCATATTGATGATGTTAAGAAGTTACTTAAAATTTTGGACCGGATTGTTGATAATGGGGATACGGTTATTGTTATTGAACATAATTTAGATGTGATAAAGGTTGCTGATTATATTATTGATTTAGGGCCTGATGGTGGTTCTTTGGGTGGCAAGGTTGTGGCTTTAGGAACGCCTGAGGAAGTTAGTAAGGTTAAAAAGTCTTATACTGGTATGTGGTTAAAGAAGTATTTGAAGTGATTTTTGGGGAGTTTTATATGAATAATATTACTAATGAGTTTGTTTATCGTTTGAGTGATTTTTTGGATAAGCGTGAGCTTAGTGAGAATGATTATTATTTTACTTCGCAGTTAATTAGTGTTTTAGATGGTAGTTCAAGTAATGATATTAAGACGATATCGTTAGTTAGTTTTACTAAGTTTTTGGATGCTTTTAATTATCATGGTTATGCAAGGGGTTATTTGATTTTTAAGATTATGTTAAATAATTTGCGGATTGTTGATAGTGAGGCTTATACGGTTATTAATATTAGGGAATATAGTAGGATATATCAATCTCGTGGTATTGATATTTCTAAGTTTATAAATGATGTTCGGGAGTTAAGGTCGTATTGTTTGGAAGGAGCGCATCCTTTGACTAGTTATCAACAGGAAATTTTTCAGATGCTTTATTCGGAGGAGAAGAAACGGCTTTTAAGGGTGAAGATGGCTAAGCATATTTTGGATGTTTATCATAATTTAAGTGTTGAAAATATGGATGAGATTTTAGCTTTTTTAACTAGTGAAGGTCTTAGTTTAAGTGATGTAGAGGATGTAAGAGTTTATTTGAATGTTTTGATTGCTAAGCATAAGAAAAATGAGGTTTTAATTGAGCCTTTTGGGGTAAAAAGTTGTAAACTTGGTTATACAAAGTCGGATATTAAGGCGATGAAAAGTTCGTTAGATAAGGCTTTAAGTTATGTTCATTCAGGTGGTTTGATTAATGTTGATGATTATTTGAAGCATTTGAAGGAGGTTTTGGTTTTAAAGGAAGTAAGTCAGGCTAGTGATGTTAATATTGATGAGTTATTTAGTTCTTTGAATATTAATGCTGATGCTTATGATTTTTTGGTTAATAAGGCTCGGTTTTTGCTTGATACTAATAAGGCGATTGATATTCGAAATATTTTAAGTGATATTGAGTATTTGAATGATATTTTAAAGTGTGAGGTTAAGGAAAAATCTGATTTTGAGCAGTTACTTAATGAGATGTATGTTCATTTGCATAATGTTATTTTGTATGATCATCGTTATGAAAGTGGTTTAGTGTTGTAGTATTTGTTTATTTTTTGTGATAGAATAAGTTTAGTGAGGTATTAGTATGAAGAATATTATTTTGACGGGTGATAGACCAACTGGTAAATTGCATATTGGTCATTATGTTGGTTCGATTAAGAATCGGCTTTTGTTGCAGGAAAAAGGTGATTATGATGATTTTTTTATTATGATTGCGGATGCTCAAGCTTTGACTGATAATGCTGATGATCCAAAAAAAATTAGGGATAATATTTTGAATGTGGCGATTGATTATTTGTCTTCGGGTATTGATCCTAGTAAGGTTCATATTTTTATTCAGTCTGAGGTTTCTTGTTTGACGGAGTTAACTTTTTATTATATGAATTTGGTTACGGTTTCGCGTTTGCAAAGGAATCCGACTGTTAAGCAAGAGATTGTGATGAGGGGTTTTGAGCAGAGTATTCCGGTTGGCTTTTTTTGTTATCCAATTAGTCAGGCAGCTGATATAACGGCTTTTGGGGCAAATATTATTCCGGTTGGTGTTGATCAATTGCCGATGATTGAGCAGACTAGGGAAATTGTTAGGAGTTTTAATCGGATTTATGGTGATGTTTTAGTTGAGCCTAAGGAGTTTTTGCCTACGAATGATGCTTGTTTTAGACTACCTGGAACAGATGGTAATAATAAGATGAGTAAGTCGCTTAATAATTGTATTTATTTATCTGATAGTAAGGAAGAGGTTAAGAAAAAGGTATTTAGTATGTATACTGATCCTTTGCATGTTAATGTTTCAGATCCTGGGCATGTTTCGGGTAATACGGTGTTTACGTATTTGGATGCTTTTTGTGAGGATGCTGATTTTGTTAGTTTTTATCCTGAGTTTCATAATTTAGATGAGTTAAAGTTAGCTTATGAAAAGGGTGGAATTGGCGACGTTAAGTTAAAAAGTTTTTTGTTTGCTGTTTTGGAGCGGATTTTAGAGCCTATTCGTGAGAAAAGAAGTTATTATGAGACTCATGTTGATGAGGTGTATGATATTTTAAAGAATGGGACTATTTATGCAAATAAGGTTGCTAATAAGACTTTAGAGAAGGTAAAGAATGCGATGAAGCTTAATTATTTTGAGGATAGGCAGTTATTAGATGAGTGGGAAAAAAGGTGATTTTTTGAAGATTATTAAGAATTTGGATGATGCTTTAGTTGAGCCGGCCGTTAAGGCTGGTAATATTGCATCATCGATCCTTTCTTTTGTGCATAATTCGCTTTGTTATCCACTTCAGATTTATAATATTTATGCGGAGGAGAAGATTAAGGCTTATAAGGATAGTTTAGAGAAAAAGATTAAGGCGAAGGATAAAGAAGAGCTTGTTTTGCCTTCGATGCAAGTTTTAGGGCCGGTGATGGATGGTCTTAGGTATAATTTGGATGAGGAGTATATAAGGGATTTTTTTACTAATATTTTGATTAATGATATGACTAAGGGTAATAAGGATAAGGTTTTGCCATCTTTTGCTTTTTGTGTTTCGCAGTTAAGTCATGATGATGCTTTGTTTATTTTGCTTTTAAGAAAGATTACTAGTGATAGTATTGTGTCTTTAAGAGTTAAAAAACGTGATGTTGTTACTGGTAATTATGATGTACTTGGTTATATTTTAGCGCCTATTAAGAATTTTAATTTTGTGCCTTCTGCTGTTTCGTGTGATAATTTAGAAAGGTTAGGAATTATTAGGCTTTGTTATGATAAGGTTGTTAATAATTTTGATTCTTTAGATTGTGAGACTATTTTTGCACGGTTTAAGGATAATTATGAGGTTGGTTTAGATTGCCAGATAGATTATGATGTAATTGTTTTGGAGGTAACTAATTACGGGCGTTTGTTTATTGATGTTTGTACAAGTGATGATGTTGATTTGCGGCTTAATGTGACTTCTATTTCGAAAGTTGATGGTTAATTTTGCATTAAAAAAACTCATATTTTTTTTTTGGATATGAGTTTTATTTTACGTATGGTATTAATGCCATGAAACGTGCGTATTTGATTTGATTAGCTATGTGTCTTTGGTGTTTAGCGCAGGCCCCAGTCATACGACGAGGAAGTATTTTTCCTTTTTCACTGATATATTTATTAATTATCATTATGTCTTTATAGTCTACGCCTTTACCAGCGCACATTTGGCATATTTTTTTTCTTTTTCTTCTATATTCTGCCATGGTTAACTCCTTTCTTTAAAATGGTAGATCATCATCAGTCAAGGCAATTTCTTGACCAAATTCTTTGAATGGATCTTCGGTTATGTCCATTGTTGGCATGCTAGCAGGTGATATGTCATTTTCTGGATATGTCTGCATAGGTTGGTTTTCAAAGTCGTTATTGCTTTGGCTATTTGGATTATTGGCTTTAGAGCCTAGGAATGTTACGTTGTCGGCTACAACGTCAGTTGTGTAGTGACGTTGGCCATCATTACCATCGTAGCTTCCGGTTTGAATTCGTCCATCAACGGCAACTTGGCTGCCTTTGAAGCAGTATTTAGCTATGTTTTCAGCTTGACGACGCCAGGCTATGCAACTTATAAAGTCGGTTTGGGGGTGGCTATTTGGTGCGGTTGCGGGTCTTGAGACGGCAACTGTGAATCTAACCATACTTACGCCACTTGATGTTGTTCTTAATTCTGGATCTCTTGCTAATCTACCGATTAAAATAACTTTGTTCATAGAATAATTCCTTTCTTTGACTTTTAAGGTCTTATATAAAGGTTTAAATTGTTAGCTTATTCTTCGTCTAAACGGATTATTAAGTGTCTTAATATGTTTTCGTCTAGGCTTATTTTACGATCAAATTCGGCTATTGTTTCTTTGCTAGCTTCAATTTGCATTACAAAGTAAGAACCGTTTACTTCTTTTTTGATTGGGTAAGCTAATTTTTTTTCACCTAATTCTTTGAAGTCGATAATTTTGCCTTTTTCGTTTTCAACAAGTTTTTGATATGCTTCAGATGTGTTTTTTATTTCTGTAGCGTCAATTGTTGATTTTACGATAAACATAATTTCGTATTTGTTCATTTTTTCCACCTCCTTATGGTCTAATGGCTTTTTAATTAATAAAAAGCAAGGAGTAATTTCTTACTCGGCTTTATTTTAACAAAATTACTTTATAAAGTAAACTGAAAAATTATTTTTTTGTTAAAATTTTATTCATTTTTTTGAATTTTATGTTATACTATATTTGTCTCTTGACTTTGACAGTAAAATTGAGCAAACCCGTATGGCAAAAGGGTTTGCTCGATTTTAAAATGTTGTACATTACA
>CANQYR010000031.1 GCA_947628125.1 uncultured Bacilli bacterium | reverse complement strand
GTTCGCGCTTTTGCATTTAGCACCTCCTTCTTAAGCGGTTATTCTACAACAAGTTTAGAAAATATTTTGTCGAACCGTGGAAAAAGTGTTAAAAAAATTAAAATTTCTGAAAATTAATAATTAAAAAAGGAAAGCTTGACACTTTCTTTTTTAAAATAAACTTAATTGACTTGTTTCAGGCATGCCATCAAAGACGTGTAATGATCGCATTTTTTCTAATGTTGTTTGGTTTACTTTGCCACGATTTTGAAAATCTTCAACACTGTAAAAAGCCTTTTGATTTCGTTCTTCAATAATTTTGGTTGCTACAGCCTCCCCTAAACCATCTAAGCTACTAAATGGCATTATTAAGGCGTTTTCTTCTTTTTCCATAACAAAATTTTTACCATCACTTTTTAATAAGTCAATACATTTAAATTTAACACCTCTAGCACTTGCTTCTAAAGCAACTTTTAGAGTTTCTAAAAGGGATTGCTCTTTGTTTGTCGCATCAAATCCTTTAGTTTGAATATCCATCATTTTGCTTCTTATGGCATCGTAGCCTTTAATCATTACATCAATATCAAAATCCGTAAATCTAGTGGAGAAATAAGTGGCATAGTAAACAAGAGGTTTATGGACTTTATACCAAGCAATACGAAAGGCACTGGTTACATAAGCTGCAGCATGAGCTTTAGGGAACATATACTTAATTTTTTGGCATGATTTGATATACCAATCAGGGATATTATATTCTTTTAAAAGTTCAACATAGCCTTTCCAAGTTTCCGGATCTTTTCCGGCTTTGCCTTTTCTTACAAATTCCATAATTTTAAAGGCATTAATTGCTGGGACACCTTTATTCATTAATTCAACCATAATATCATCACGGCAGCCAATAACATCTTTAAATGGACAAATATTTTTTTGAATTAATTCTTGGGCATTACCAAGCCATACATCAGTTCCATGAGCAAGGCCAGCAATTTTTACTAGTTCAGCAAAGGTTGTGGGTTTTGTGTCTTTAACTAATTGAATAGTAAATGGAGTTCCAAATTCGGGAACACCTAATGTACCTGTATCACACATGATTTGTTCTTTGGTTACTTTTAATGCTTTAGTTGATGTAAATATTGACATGGTTTCAGGATCATCTAATGGGACTTTGGTTATATCATCGCCAGTTAAGTCTTGGATCATTCTAAGTTGGGTTGGATCTGTATGGCCTAATATGTCTAATTTTAAAACGCATTCATCAATAGCATGGTAATCAAAATGGGTTGTTCGCCATGGACTGGTTGGATCTTCAGCGGGGAATTGATAAGGTGTAAAGTCAAAGACTTCTTTATAGCCTGGTATTACGACAATGCCGCCTGGATGCTGGCCAGTTGTTCTTTTGATGCCGGTGCAACCTTTAGCTAAACGCTCGACTTCAATGGAACGCATGATGATATTTTTGTTTTCACAGTAGCCTTTGACATAACCATAAGCAGTTTTTTCGGCGACCGTACCAATGGTACCAGCTCGATAGACATTATCAACGCCAAATAAAACTTTGGTGTATTCATGAGCACTGGCTTGGTTTAAATCGGAAAAATTTAAATCAATATCAGGGACTTTATCGGCATTAAAACCTAGGAAGGTGGCAAAAGGAATATCATGACCATCTTTGCCCATATTAGTGCCGCATTTTGGGCATTTTTTATCAGGAAGGTCAAAGCCACATGAATAACTAGCACCTAAGCTTTTGCCTTCGTCATCGTTAAAAATGCTATATTTACATTTAGGGCAGCGATAGTGAGCAGATAGACTATTTACTTCAGTTATGCCCATCATATTGGCAACAAAAGATGAACCTACCGAACCACGAGAGCCAACTAAGAAGCCTTCATCATTGGAGTGTTTAACTAATTTTTGGGCAATTAGATAGATTACGTCATAGTTAGCGCCTATTATACCGCCTAGTTTTTGGGCGGCTATTTCTTCTTTATTTTCACCCTCTATTTCTTCGGCAACTTTTTTAGTAACTGCTTCTTTACCTTGTAGTATTGTTTCATGAATTAAGGCATAAGCATCTTCTTGTTTAGGGCATTGTTTAAAGCAGGTATCTATTAAAATGTCACCATAAAGTTCTTTAGCTAAGCGGTTTTCAATATTAAATGGCAAGGGCTCACCGTATAAGTCTTTAGCTTTTTGATACACTAATTCGGTCATTGTTTCAACTGAGTTAGGTATTTTAGGGGCAAATGGAATGCCATGGGTATCAGGTATGACTTCTATTTCTTCACATAGATCAGCAATTTTATTAGAATTGGTAACGACTATTTCTTGTCTTGTTTCTTCATCTAAGAAGGCAAATTCATCTAACATTTCTTGGGTTGTTTTTAAATACATATTTGGTACTTCAATTCCTTTTCTATTTAAAGGATGGAGTTTACCGTTAAATTTTTGGTTGATAATTATTTCGCGGTAGATTTTGTCTTCTTTTTTTAAGTTATGGACATCACCGGTTGCAACGACAGGTTTTCCCGCTTCTTTGGCTACTCTTATTATTCTTTTTAAGTAGTTTTGAGCTTCTTCTAGACTAGTAAATTTTCTTTCGGGGCCAATTAAGTGAGAAAAAACACTTGGTGGTTGAACTTCGATGTAGTCATAAAAGTTCATCATGTTAACTAGTTCTTCATCATCTTTACCTGATGCTTTGTCAAATATTTCGCCATTAATACAACCAGAACCAATTAACAGTCCTTCTCTTAAGTTTAATATATCTTTACGAGGTATTTTTGGTTGTTCGTTTTTATATAGATATTTGGTATTAGCAATTGAGATAATTTTGAACAAGTTTTTGATTCCGGCTTTGTTTTTAGCAATTATGCAGGCGTGAAATGGATAGCTAAAACGAACCAAGGAATTAACATCTACTAGTTCTAATAGATCATCGGTGGTTTCGGTATGACGATCGTTTAAGATTTTGCACATTTTGTAAAAAGCAATGGCGGTGCCTTCAGCATCGTAGTCGGCGCGGTGGTGTTTGTCTTCATCCCAAGGAACGTCTAAGCGTTTGGTTAGGGTTTGTAATTTATGGTTAGGCCAATCTGGGTATAAAATTCTAGCGATTGCCATGGTATCAAAGACGGTGTTAGTAAATTCAGGAAGGTTATATTTACTGGTGGCGGCTTTAATAAAAGAAATATCAAATTTGGCATTATGGGCAACCATTGGACTTGTCCCACACCAAGCAAGAAAGCGTTTGGTGACATTTTCTTCACTATCTTTACCTTTTAGCATTTCATCGGTGATAAAGGTTAGGTCGGTAATTTTTTTAGGAAGTGGTCTTTTAGGGTCAATTAATTCGTCAAAGCGATCAATTATTTTACCGTTTTGGATTTTGACGGCGCCTATTTCAATCATTTGATCACTGCCAGCATAAAAGCCAGTTGTTTCGGTATCAAAGACAACGAATAAGTCGTTTAATAAATCGTATGGTTTAGGTTCGTAGACGATATCAATGTCATCATTTACGATGTTCATTTCGGCTCCATATAAAACTTTGAAATGGTCTTTAGCTTCTTTACCTTTATTGATACTATTTACTGTATGAAATAGTTGAGGAAATGATTGTACGCAGTTATGGTCAGTGACAGCGATGGCGTGATGCCCCATTTTTTGAGCGTATTTAATAAAGTTATTGGGATCGTTTTCTTCGTAGGGTACGACACCGTCCATGGCACTCATCATGGTATGCAAGTGAAGTTCAACTCTTGGCACTTTAGCATCGTCTTTGTTTTCGGCATCTAATGAGTCTATTTTTTCAATTGATTTGACAGCAAGAACAAAGTCTTTAGCAAAGTTATCTATTTCAATGTTGCCTAAAAAGCGATACCAATTGCCTTCTTTTAGTTCTTTTTTAATTGCTTGGTATTCTTGTTTGTCTTTTCTAAATATTTTGGCTAATAAGGAGTTAGTTTTGTCGCTTATTTTTAATGTTATTATATTAATGGTGTCTCTTTCTAATGTTTCAATGCCAAAGATATAGGCTTCTAGGCAAACGTTTTTTGTTTCACTCATTATTTGATCGATGGCTATTTTAGGGTTTGTTATTTCTTTGCCTAGTAAAACATTGGTTGTTATTTTTTCTTCTTTGATGGGTTTGTTAATATTTTGTTTTTCATCGTGTAGTTGTTCTTTGATGGTGTTTGCTATTTCTTCGTTAAAGATGATGGCAAATTCGTATTTACCTAGGCCGTCTTCAAATAGTTTAGTTTGAAAGTTTTTTATTTCTTTGTTTAGTTCTTTTTCTTCTTGATGGCTAGCAACTTCGATTTGAATTAAGTCATCATTTAAGGTTAGTTCTTGTTCTTTTAAGCCGGATAGGGATGGTTTTTTCTTTATTAATTCGTCTAAATATTTTTTGGTGTAGGTTATTACATCTTCGTTTGTTACTTTTTGATAGTTAAAGTGAAGGGAAAATTGTTTTAGTTTATCATTTTTTTGGTAGGCTTTTTGTTTTAGGGTTATTAAATTTTCATAAGGTAAGACAGTTTTGTTTGTTAAGTAAACTTCGATGGTGTTTTTTTGGGTAATTACGACTACTTTTTCGATTTTTAAATTTTCATATGGTGTTAGATCATCGATTGTAAGGTATGTTAAGAATTTTTTTATATCTTGTTCCATGTTAAAACTCCTTTTCTTTTAATATTTGCATGCGATTAATATTTATTTGATAGTTGCTAAAGCGTTTAGTGACGCGGCCATGAACGCTTATTAAGCTGCCTACTTTGATATCAGGGGCACTTTTTAGTTCTTGGTTAAATAGGACAAAGTTTTCTTCACTTGTCTCATCTGAGGCTTGGATGAACATCATGTCTTCGTTATTTTTGGTTTTGATTTTTTTGATTTTTTCGATTAGGACAACGCAGTCGATGTATTTGTCAAAATTTTTTGGCATGTCTTTTAGTTTCATTATGTTTTTATTTTGATACGCTAAGGATGGATGATTGGATATGTAAAAGCCAAATGATTCTAGTTCTTCTTGTCTAGTGGCATTTTTTTCTTCGTACATGATTAGTTCTGGTTTAACTACTAAGGATACATCAAGGTCCATGGTTAAGCTAGCATAATCTAGACAAGCATCTAAATTGGCTAGTAAGGTTGTATGGTTGATGTTAAAGCATTTAAAGGCATCAGCTTTGATTAGGACTTCGATTGTTTTTCTATTAACGCTTTTGCCGTATGTTCTTCTTGTAAAGTCTAAAAAATCTTGGTAATTGCCGTTTTTTCTTTCGTTTATTATGCTATTTGCTGATTCGCTACCAATTTCTTTGATAATGGTTAAGGGTAGTATTAGTTTGTTATTTATTATTTTGTATGTGTCTAGGCTTTCGTTTATATCTGGTTTTAAAAAAGTAATGTTGTATTTACGGGCAAGGGCCATGTATTCTTTCGTTTTACTTACGCTTGGTATGGCCATGTTTAATAAGTTTGTTATAAAGTATAATGGATAGTGGCATTTTAGGTAGGCCATTTGCACGCCTATTAAGGCATAGCTCACGGAATGGGATTTGTTAAAACCGTAGTTGGCAAATTTTAATATTAGATCATAGATGTTACTGGCTATTTCTTTGGAGTATGATCTTTTGATGGATCTATTTATGAAGTCTTGCTTGCCTTCTTGGATTATTTCTTTTTTCTTTTTGCTCATGGCTCTTCTTATGATATCGGCTTCGGAGTAACGATAGCCACCTACTGTTACTAATATTTGCATTATTTGTTCTTGGTATATTATTATGCCATAGGTTTCTTTTAATATGGGTTCTAGGGAGGGATCTAGATATGTTACTTTTTCTTCTTTATTTTTTCTTCTTATAAATTTATCTATGTTGTCCATGGGTCCAGGTCTATAAAGGGCGATGGCCGAGACAATATCGTTAAAGTTTTGGGGTTTTAATTTTTGCAGGAAGGATTTTATTCCTTCGCTTTCAAATTGGAATATTCCTAGGGTGTCACCTTTATTAAACATATCAATTATTTTGGGGTCGTTAGGATTAATAGCATTTAGTTTTAGTTTGACGCCGGTGTTTTCTTTGATAAGGTTACAGACATTGGCGATGGTGGTTAAGTTTTTGATGCTTAGAAAGTCCATTTTTAATAGGCCTAATTCTTCTAGGTAATTCATGGTTAAGCCGGTTAGCATTTCGCCGGCGTTGTAGCAAAGGGGTATTATTTCATCTAAAGGTATGCTTGATATGACGATGCCGGCGGCGTGGGTGGAGATGTGTTTTTTTAGTCCTTCTATTAAGCTTGTGTAGTAAATTGCTTGTTTTAGTTCGATATGTTCGTTAAGCATTTTGTTTATTTTGGGGTTTAGAAGGTTTTCTTTAAGATTTGTTTTAGCATCTATTAAGCCGGCAAATTCTTCTAAGAGGATTTGGTTTATTTGGAAAGCTTTACAAGTACATCTAACAGCTAGTTTGCATTTTAAGGTACCAAAGGTCATGATGTTAGCGACTTTGTCACTGCCATATTTATTTTTTACGTATTCAACTACTTGGTATCTTTTATCATCTTCAAAGTCGATGTCGATATCGGGCATGGTTACTCTTTCGATGTTTAAGAAGCGTTCAAATAAAAGGTTATAGTATATGGGATCGACATCTGTTATGCCAAGGCTATAACTTACTAGTGATCCCGCGGCTGAGCCTCTTCCCATTCCTACTAGTATGTCATTTGTTTTGGCGTATTTGACGTAGTCATAGACGATTAGAAAATAGTCAACAAAGCCCATGTCTTTGATTACTTTTAGTTCATAGTTTAGGCGGTCTATGTATTGTTTGGTGCTGTTGTTTTGGCAGCGTTTTTCTAGTCCTTTAGTGGCTAGGGCTTTTAAGTAGGCAAAGGAGTCAGGGATATTTTTATCAAAGTGAGGTATGTAACGGTTTTTTTTATCTATGGTGATGTTTATTAGGTTAGCAAAGTCTAGTATTGTTTTTTCATCATCTTTTTCGATTTGGCTATGTTCTTCTAGGGTTTGGTACATGTAATTACCTGGGGCAATTTCTTTTAAGGTGGTGGAGTTTTCGATTGCTTTTAATAGATCTAGGGCTTTGGTGTGTTCTTTTTTAAAGGCTCTTATTACAGGGGCATAGACAATGTTTGGACTTTTTAAGGCACAGTTCATTTTTTCGGTGTCATTTTGGTAGGCAATGTAAATTCTTTCTTTAGTAAAGAATGGTATTAGATTATCGTAGTTTAATATGTCAGATGCATTTATAATGGCAATGATGTTTTTAAATAAGGATACATCAGAGTTTGCTAGTTGCTTTTTTTGTTGGATGATGGTATTTATTTTTAGGAGGTTTTTATAGCCTTCATTATTTTGGGCGTATAATGTTATTTTGGTGGTTAAAAATGTGGCTTGTAAGCCAATTAGAGGTTTGATGTTATTGTTTTGGCATAGGTCATAAAATTCCATGCTGCCAAAAAGATTTTCGTCTGCTAAGCCACATATTTTGGTATTTGTTTTTTTTAGGTATTCAATAAGTTTGGGTAAGGTGATAAGGCTTTGCATTAATGAATAATCGCTTATAATTCGAATTGGATTAAACATGTTATCACCCACCTTGTGGTTATTATTATACCACGTATAAAAAAGAAAGCAAACTACCATATTGACTTATTGGCTTGTTATATGATAAAATTTTACAAGTAAAAGACGTGGAGGTGAAGATAAGATGGCCAAAAAAATAACAACAAAAAAACCTTTGACAGTAAATTCAAGAAGTAAAGCTATGAATGCAACTAAAACTCGTCAAAAGCCTAATGTACAAAAGAAAACGATTGATGGCAAAAAAGTTATCATAACTGCTAGGGAAGCTAAAAAATTAAAGTAAGCAATTAAAGAAAAATTGCTTTTTTTTATAGCCAGTTATCGATTAAGTCTTTTAAGAGGCTTGCTATTTTGTCATCTTGGCAATTAGCAAAGAAGTTTTCTTCAAAGTATGGATTAGCGATGATGGAATATAAAAAGTCTTTGTCCATGGCATCTAATACATCGTATAGTGAGTTTTTGGTAATTTTCATGATATGGGCTAGTTCTTTTAGTTGGTCATGTTGAATTTCTTTTCTTTCTTTAGGGTAGCCTAACCCTTTTTCTAAGGTGCAGATGCTTTTGAATATGGCTTGTAATTCGTATTCATAGCCAGGGCCAAATTTTTTGCCAAAGGGAATTGATATGGCATTTTTGGCGTTTATTTTTAAGAATAGTGATATGTCAGTTAGATCAGTTACATAGCCACAGCTTACATTTGGCATTTGATTTGCGCTTATTAAAGCGCCTTGGCCACTGTTACAACCGGTGATAACAAAATCGGCGGCTTTTGTATCTAAAAGGATGCCAGTTAAGACGCCTGTTTTGACATAGTCTAAGTCTAGGTCTTTTTCTTTACTGACACCATAGTTAAAGACTTCATGGTGATATTTTTCGCATGTTGATTTTAGTAGATGATAGATGAAGTTGCTTTTACTTTTTTGGCTATTTTCTAATACTAAAGCTATTTTCATTGCTCCACTTCCTTGTATTTTCTTTATTAATTATACTCAATTTTACAATTGTTTGTAAATAATGAATGCTATTTTTTGTTAATTTGTGTAAAGCTTAGTCGTAGGTTAATTCAAAGGGATGGGCAGCACTTCCATAATCAGAATAATCTCTATCTACTATTTTAACATTGCTTTTTAGGTAAACGACCGGACGAATGGCATAAGCCAAGCAATTAGGATTATAGTCTACATAGCCATAGTAAACATAGAACCCATAAATAGCATAGTCCAAATCAGGCACTGGTGTCATTGTCCATTGGTAATTACTTGCATCATATAACCAATCATTTGTCATACAATTATCACTACTATATGAACCCATTGATTTTTTTAAACATGTCGTTCTTGCAGTTCCACCTACAGCATACCCATAATCACTCGGATACATTAAGCCTACTTTGCCTATCCATGTTGTCGTTCTTGTGACGCTGTCATTACAATATTGTCCTCCGCCATTTGCCACACATACGTCTTTACCATTATGATTACTTCGCTCTGCTTCATACATATAACTTGCTGTTATTAAACTTTTACTATATGCTACTGACATCGTTCCTGTATTCCATTTAACACTCGCTATCATATTCCTTGCTCCATCTCTTATTCCGATAGTTTCCCAATCTGGACAGGTTTCTGTAGAATTCCAATAATTATTATAACATAAATTTGATCCAGTACGTCTATACAAATATTCATCATTTAAGACTTTCTCTATATCTGCCTGGCTCCACTCATTTACTCCCCAGCCTTTATTTACTCCTGTTTCTGAGCTATCCAAGGAATACTTTTCCTCAAATTTATCTCTTATTATTTTTATGTGACTTTCTATATTTTTCTTTTCATCTTCTATATTATTCATTATTCCGATGATATGCCAGGTCTCACATGTTTCTTTACTTTGTTCTTTTCCTTCTTCACAATTAAAGTACACATAATTTTTAGGATCACTTCCTACATATCTTAAATTTTTATCTTCTGTATCATCATACAATAAATCTTCTGCTTCACCTCTCTTATAATACTTACAAGCTGCTCCTTCTGGATAAAATAAGCAGGCACGATCTTCTTCATCACCAAAATATAAACTACAACTTGTTTTTGTTTTCTTTAAATTATACACAGTTGGAGTCCATTCTTCATTATTCCAATTAACCGTTGCATCATTTGTACATTTTGAGCCAACATACAAAATGCCACTTTCTTTTAATGGCAAATCATCAACTTTCTGATTCCCATTATAAAAGGCAAATTCTATATCACCACTTCCACCACTCATTTTTAACTTTCCATTTATTATCCTAAAAGTTGCTCTATCTTGGTATCTTGCATAACTTTGATACACAAATAAAATTAGTAATGCAATACTTAAACTACAAAAGACAAAAGAAATAATTTT
>CANQYR010000030.1 GCA_947628125.1 uncultured Bacilli bacterium | reverse complement strand
AGTAAAATTGTTTGGTTAAGAAATTGGTTTGGTTTGCCATATTTTACTTGATTGATATAAGGGATTTATTATATAATTAAAGAAATAATAGTAAGGTAGAAAGGATGTTCCTTATGAGAAAGAAGATTATTTTGATTTTATTTATAATGTTTTTAGGGATAAAAGGGGTTTATGCAGAGTGTGATAGTAAGGCAAGATTGGATTTAAATACGGCTGCGGCAAATGTTAAGACTACTTATGAGGTTAATGCGATAGTGTTAGATGATGATGGTAATGTTCATCCGGAGGTAAGTGCTGATGATGCCTTAGCGTTAGGGGAGTTAAGTCCTTATATAGTTGCTAATTATTTTACGGTTAATGTTACTAATGTTGCGGATAATATTTATGTTACAATGGAAAATATTGATGATAATATTTTTCAAACTATTTACAGTAGTGATTTAAAAAATGGTGTTTATACTTATGAGCAACATGATGTTAATAAGATTAAGACGTTTAATTTTAAGATTTATTCAAATAATGATCAGTGTCCTGATGAGGAGTTAGGGTCTAAAACAGTTATTACCCCAATGTATAATGATATTTCAGATACTGAGTTATGTACTTATGAAAATCATAAGGATAAGTTTTATTGTCAGGTTTATGTTACGTCACCGGTGGATGTTGATGTGGCTGCTTTAATGGTAGAGGAAAGAGAAAAGGTTACGCAAAGTGGTAATACAAGTGTAAGTGCAGAAGATAATTTTAATTTTACACCTTTAGTTGTAGGGGTATGCTCTGGGTTGGCTCTAGTTATATTAATAGTTTTAATTATTGTTATTATTAGAAGAAGGAGAAGAAGTACTTTATGAAAAAAAGATGGTTAATATTAATATTTATTTTGGCTTTATCCCCAGTTTTTGTTAAGGCAGCTGATGAACAATATTTTACTTTATATCATAAGTATGAATATGGGGTTATGGATCAATATTATAGTTCAGAAAATTATCCAAATAATACATATGGCGTTAAAAGAAATGGTACAGAAGTTGGTAGTGCCTATTGTATCTCACCAGCCAAAAAAGTGGCTTTGGCTCAAGGTCAAGTTTATAGTGGTCATGCTATTGATCCAACGGATAGTGAATATTATTTAGCTTTAACTGTTGCTTACACTTATTTAGGCGAAAATAATTATTTACCACCTCGTACTAGAAATGCTGGTAGTGTAAATTCAATGGTTGTAAGGCTTATAGCTTCTTATTATAGTAAAATGGATTTAGGTGGTTGTAATACTACAACTAAGTGTGCTCCTTATATGTTAAAAAGTGGTAGTACAGAGCCGTCTAATGCTAATTTTAGAGATATTTGGAATAATAGACCAGAACCTAAGGCAGCTTTGGACATTTTTCAAAAAACAATTAAGCGGGTTAATGCTTCGAAAAGGGAAGCTGGTAATAATTTAAAGGATCGTTATCAATGGTTAATTAGTAAAGCTTTTGTTTGGCGTGATAAGTATTACATGGAAGTCATAAAAGAAACTTTGGTTGATGGTGAGGAAAAAAACGATAATAAAAGGACTTTATATTTTAAGATGGTTCCTAAGTCAGTAAGAAATATGGCTGAGGATATTTTATGGGAAGATTTTAAAATATCTTGTGATTCTGATAAATATGGGTTTAAGTGTGGTAGTTTTTCTTTAGTAAGAACTGAGAGTTATTTTGATGAGGATGGTAAAGAATATAAAAACAAAGTTGGCGTATTTAAGGTAAATATTTCGAAGAATGGGGTAACACTTAAGCAGGCAAAGAAAGCGGCAGCAGATGGTAAGTTATATGGTTTAACTGTTACAACTAGTCAGTATGATCCAAGGTATACAGATGGCCGTATAATTCAGATGGATAGCATTTCAACGGCTTATCCAAGTTCTTATCAAAAGATGGTTATTTTTCTAACTGATAAAATACATGGATCAACAGATGTGCCTTTTACAGTACCAGTTTATGATGGTAAATGTTATTGTGAGACTGATTCTGATGGTGGCTATACTGGTAATTATAGAGTTACTGGTAATTATCATAAAAATGGGGTTAAGGAATCGTTTAAAATTACTTTTGACAAGGATGATAAGGTTAGAGCTGCGGCTTATAATTGTCCAATAGATACTTGTGATAAGAAAGATGAATGTGTTTGTGAGATTGATAGTAATGGTAATTATACTGGTAATTATGTTTATACACCTTCTAGTGGTTCACCTATAAAGTTTCCTTTAACTGATACAGTTAATAAGCAAAAATATAATTGTCCTGATAATTGTCTTGATGGTATGTGTTATTGTGAGACTGATGCAGATGGGGATTATACTGGTAATTATATTTATAAAGATAGTTTAGGTAATAAGACTTTTATTGATCATAATGATGTGGCTACGAAATCTAAATTTGGCTGTAATGATAAGTGTGAAAAGATTATTGCTTGTACTTATGTAGATGGTAAGTATTATGGTAGGGATGGAGTTGAAACTAATGAAGCTGGTTATTTGAGTCAATGTTTCCATTCTTGTCAGACTCCTTCTGATAATCCAGATGGCAATTATTATTGTAAAGAGACATCTCCTGGTAAGGGTGATGGTAAGGTTTGTGATAAAGAAACATATGAGGAAGAATGTTTGTGTGAATCTTTGAAACAACAATGTTTATCTAGTTCTACTTCATGTGATGAATATTACGAAAAGTGTTCTGATGCTTGTTCTGCTTCGGTAACTTTACCTAGTACATGTAATGATTTTAATGTTGATAGTGAGATAACAGGTGGTATTAGTGATATAAATAAGGAGGCAACTGCTTGTAATAATCAAGTTAATAAGGTTAAGAATTGTGTTTTAAATGGTAAAGATGAAGCTGGTAATACTTTTGAGGATACTTCACAACTTAGTGGTAATCGTTATTGTAGGGTATGGTGTGAAGAGTCTTATAAGTTTAATGTTCCAACGGCTACTTATACGCAAAGTGGAGGATATTTTACTTTAGCAACTGCTATTAGTGCGACGCGTAATTGTTATGTTGGTGGAGCAGATAATCCTAAGTCTTCAATTGATAATGATAAATTTTTAAGGGATCTTGATAGTGCCAATAGTGCGGTTGTAAGTGCTTTTAATAGTTATTCGATGTGGTCAGCTGCTAGTAGTGCTTTTGCTTCGCTACCACCTTTAGAACTTGAGGTTGAAGAAGAAGGCGAAGAAGGAGAGGAAAGTAGTGAACCTAAAGAAGAGATTGATCCTAATGAAGTTATTAGATCCGTTTCTTTCTCTTATAGTTATTTTAATTTATCTACTGGTAGAATGAGTACTACAAGTACTTCGGCTTCGGTTTCTTATAACTCAATTCAATCTTATATTAGTAGTGCTTTATCTAGTTTGAATCATTATAGAAATTTATCTAAAAATTATATAGATGAGTATAATCGTTGTTCTAATTCTTGGAGTAATAATATGAAGTTTGATCCAGATATTACTTATTCTTATAGTGAGGATTATATGAATGTTATTGATGCTGCTAGTCAAAAGTTTAAGCAAACGTCATCTAGTAGTTCAAATAATAATGTTTATTGTAATGGTGATACAGATGATGAGTTTAATTGTCTTGGTCAAAGTGCAACTACTTCTTCAAATGCTGTGCCAAGTAGTATGTTAAGGAGTTTAGATTATGTAACTTGTACTACTTCTTCATGTACTAAGCAAAGTGAGAATGTGTTAAATGCTAATTGGATTTTAAAGAGTGTTTCATATTCTGCAACTTATGAGCCAAATGTTAAATTTTCAACTTATATTCCTTATGGAACGGTTAAAGTTGGCGCGGAAAATTGCCGTGGTAATGCTAGTTGTGTGTGGGTTAATCTTGAAGATAAGGCTCTTCCTGTTGAGTTAAGTACTGGTAAAGGAGCATTTCCATTTAAGTTTACTTTCAAAAATATTGGTCAGTATAGTAATGGTAGTTTGGGACGTTTAATAGGCACAACTAATAGTGTATTAACTGCTTATAATAAAAATAGTACATGTTCGGCTAATGGTGATAAGGAAATTACGCCAACGATGGATGGTAGTTATGTATGTGCTTACATAAATAATTGTGACAATTGTAAGTTTACTTGTGGTCCAGATGGATGTTCTTATGATGATCCAAATGAAGGTTGTGATGAAAATCATTGTCCAGTTAGTTGTAAGAGTTGTATATTTGATGGTAATAAGGCTAATTATACTTTTAGAACGGTTTCTTTAAATAATGTGTTCCCTAATTCTTGTGATAAAGGGGCAGCTGAATGTAGGGATACTGGTTATAATTGGTCGGAAACGGAAAAAGGTAAGACGACTTTAAGTGAGATTGAGCAGACGGCTTCTGCTGCTTATGTGGAGGCAGAGTATTCTTATATTGTTACTGGTGCTGATATGCAAGAGACTAAAAAATATGATAAGGCAGTTGGTACTTATGCCAATACGGTAACTGATACTGGTGAAGCAGCTTTAAAGTGTGAGCAAGTTTCTTATAGTGGATCAGATAATCCAAATATTACTTATCATATTAATTGTCATTCAACTTTCTTGGATAATGGTAATGGCAAGTATTTCCAAGAGGTTAAGAGAAATACGGAATTTGTATCATGGACTGATCCTAGTGTAGGTAAATGTAATAATGGTAGTTGTTTGGATCGGACTTTAGGAATAGGTCCATCTTGGAAATAAAGGAGGCTTAAAAAATGAAGGAATCTTATTGGGGATATTGGTTGATTGCTTTAGGTATTTTTGTTATCGTTGTTATGATGCTTATATCTAATGTTTCAACATCTAGTACGCAGGATTATTATTTAATTAAAGAAATATCTGAGGCAGCGATGGTGGATGCGGTTGATTATGGGTATTATAGAGAAAGTGGTGAGCTTCGGATTAACCGTGAGAAGTTTGTTGAGAATTTTCTAAGGCGTTTTTCTGAGAATGCGTCTTTAGATACTTATAAAATTGATTTTTATAATTTGTATGAATCACCACCAAAGACTAGTGTGCAGGTGACAAGTAAAAGTAGTACTTATCAGGTTAATTCTGATGCAGCATCTTTTGATATAGTTAACCGCGTTGATTCGATTTTAGAGTTAAATAGTTCAGTTTAAAAAAAGTTATTTTCGTAACTTTTTTTTGTTTCTTTTGTGGTGAAATAGGATTGAAAAATAAAGGATATTTTGGTACAATAGTGGCAGATATTGGATTGGTGATGAAATGAAAGGGAAATTTGTTGTGTGTTTACTTGCCATTTTTAGCTTTGTTTTAGTAGCTAAAGCTGATTGTGATGGGAAAACATTAATTGAGCTTGATACGGCAGCTGCTAATGTTAGTGCTAATTATGAAATGGGAAAAGCGGTTATGGATAATAATGGAACTTTGCATCCCGAGATAAATATTGATGACGTTCATGGTCTTGATAATGGTTATGTTGTGATAGATGTTGTGAAGTTAAATATTTTAAATATTACTGATAATATTTATGCAACGTTAGAAAATACTGATGATAATGTTTTACAAACTATTCATGCTAGTGATACTAATAATGGTGTTTATGTTTATAATGTTCCAGATATTGATAAGATTAGAACCTATAATGTTAAATTGTATTCTAATAATAGTTCATGTATGGATAAGGAGCTTCGGACAACAAGTGTTGTAACGCCAATGTATAATCAGCTTTCTGATCGTATTTATTGTTTAAATAGTAGTGAGTATTATTGTCAAAGGTATGTGACAACAACTATTAATGTTGATGAGGCTAAATTGATGGAAGATTATTTAGCTAGTAATGAAGAAGAAAGTACTAATAATACCAAAGAAAATGATAATAAACCAAATATATGGTTTATTATTGGCGCATTTGGTGTTATAATAGCGCTTATCACAGCAATTTTTGTGGTAATTATGAAAAATAAAACGGTGAAATTTTAATGGGGGGATTTAAAATGAAAAAAATTAATTATTTAATTGTTTTAGTAGCTGTTTTTATGTTTGGATTAGTTAATGTTAAGGCAGAGTGTCCTACTGGTAAGACATGTTTTAATGTTACTAAGGCGACAGCTAAGACTTCT
Source organism: uncultured Bacilli bacterium (assembly GCA_947628125.1). Lineage (GTDB taxonomy): Bacteria > Bacillota_I > Bacilli_A > RF39 > UBA660 > Ventrenecus. The sequence continues at coordinate 4,233 of CANQYR010000030.1, read as the reverse complement.
TATAATTGTCCTAATAATAGGTATTTTTTACAGATTACTCCTGAAGGTGGCAGAAGTAATATATCTGTAAGTAATCATACTATTAATTTTTATAATGCTTATTTAAATGGTAAGGAGTATGGACAAACTTTTTGTATGGCACCTAGTAAGCATAGTGGTTTATCACCTGGTGCTTATCGTAATTGTGAGCGGGTTGTTAATCCAACGGGTGGTTCAAATCAAGCTTTGGATGTAGCTTTGACTATTGCTTATCAAGAGTTAATTAAACGTGGTGTTATAACAGGTGATACGACTGTTAAAAGTAGAGCTATTGGTACAATTACTTTTAGATGGTTAGAGGCTAAGTATGGTGTATTAGATTTAGGCTCTACTTACGATTATGTTGATAATGATAAATATTCTTATCAATGGAATAATAGAAAAACAAAATGGAATCAAAATGATGCTTATGTTAGGATTGCTATGGAAGTTTCTAATTATGCAGCCAAGTATGGTGATCGGATTTTGCATAAACAAACTACTTATGAAAAGTTAGTTAAAAAGGGTATCATTTGGACTGATGAGTGGAAATTTGAACATGTTTCTACTGAACAAGATGGTAATAAAGCAACTGTAACTTTTATTATGAAACCTAAGTATGATGATGCTAGAGCACCTGAATATATTGATTGGAATGCTTTTGATGTTACTTGTGATAAAGCTAATTTTGGCTTTAGTTGTAATAAGAGTGATGTAACAATTAAAAAAGAGGGTAATCAAGCAAGGTTTACGGTTGTAGTTAATACCAAGAATGGTAATGAAAATGCTGCTAATGAGGCCAATATTAAGTTTGGTATGAAAATTACAACTGCTTATGCTGATAAAAGATCGCCTACGGCACATATGATGTATGTTAATCCAACGTCACCTGGATATTATCAAAAGATGTTGTTGGTTAAGAATTTTAATAATTCCTTTTACATTCAAACTGAGGTCAATGTTGATTGGCCTGGTGATTGTGAATGTGAGAAGGTAGATGGTGAGTATACTGGTAAATATATTGTTACTAAGGAAGTAGATGGCAAGACTGTAACTGAAACTTTTGATTATGATGATCCAAGAGCGAAGGAAACTGATCATTATACATGTCCTGATAGTTCTACTTGTCATAAGACTTACACTTGTGAAAAAATAGGCGATGAGTATTATGGTGATGCATCTAAACATCCAGATGGTAAACCAGTTGATTATGAGACATTTAAGGATGAATGTTTACATGTTTGTGAAACGCCTGAGGAAAGTGGTACTGATCATTATTATTGTAAGGAAATAACACCGGATACTGGTGGTGAGATTTGCAGTAAAGAGGAATATGTTGAGGATTGCTTATGCCCTGATTTGAAGGAAAAATGTGATGAAAATCCTAATGGTCCAGAGTGTGATGAGTATCATGATAAGTGTCCTAATTGTAATGCGGTGGTAAGTTTACCTAGTACATGTAATGATTTTGATACGGAAAGTAGTTTAATTGGTGGTATTAGTGATATAAATAAAAAATCTACTTCTTGTAATCCTGATGCTAATTTAATTAAGAGTTGTGTTATTGATAGTCATGACCAAACTGGTACTTCTTATGAGGCTTTAAATGAGTTAAAGGATAATCCATATTGTAAGGTATGGTGTGAAGAAGATTATAAGTTTACTGTACCAACAGCAAGGTATAGTCAAAGTGGTGGATATTTCACTTTGTCTGCTAAGATTAGTGGTACGAGAAGTTGTTATGTAAGTGGTTCTGCTAATCCTGATGAGCCAATTGATGAGGAGTCATTTAATAAGGATTTAAGTGATGTTAGTAAGCAGTTAGTTGAAGCTTATAATGAGTATAGTAAGTATGTAGCGGCTGCAAGTGTTGCTAATAGTAACAGCGAAGAGTATCATTTTAGTTATCAAACTTATAATGAGTCTGGGGCATCTAGTGGCTTAGCAGCGGGTAGTTTAGTTGGTACGAAAGCTGAATTTGAAAGCAGTGCTAGTAGTTTAAAGAGTAAGATTGAGGAATTAGTTAATAAACAACAGTTAATTATTAATCAATTTAATAGTTGTACTAGTGGTTGGACAAATGATATGAAGTTTGATCCGGTTATTAGTTATACATATAATGAAGATTATCAAAATCTTGTTGATGGAACGTTTGATATGAAGAATAAGGAAGCTGAGGTAATTAGTAATACTTATTGTACTGGCGAGACTAATGCTGAGTATGAATGTACTTCTGGTGCGGTTAATGCTAGTGATAATCAAGTTCCTAATGATCCAAGTTTAGTTAAGACAAAGAAGTATGTTTCTTGTGATGTAAATGGTTGTAGTGCTGATCATGAAGCTAGTGTTTATACGACTAAATGGGTAAAGAAAGTTAAGACGAATGCAGCTACTTTCTCACCTAATGCGGAATTTTCAACTTATACTCAATATGGTACGATTAGAGTTAAGGCTCCAGAATGTACAACTAGAAAAGATTGTTTATGGACAAGACTTCCTGATGATGCTTTACCTGTTCCTTTAAGGGAAAATAAGGGTGTGTTCCCATTCAAGTTATCTTTTGCCAATATTGGTCAGTCTAATAGTAAGACTGGTGAAGATAGTGATGTTTTAGGTCGTTTGATTGATAATGAAGATGGAAATAATAAGAAGAGTGTTTTGACAGAGTATGTTAAGTTAAGACCAAGTAGTAAGTGTAGTTTAAATGAAAATGAATCTGGTCCAGATACCATTGAGCCAATGAGTGATTCTTATGTTTGTGCTTATGTTAACAATTGTCCATCTTGTGTATTTAAGTGCGCTGGTGATAATTGTTCTTATGATGAAGATGAATGTCCAGATGGTAATTGTAATGTTTCATGTAAGACATGTATCTTTGATGGTGAGAAGAACAACTTTACGTTTAGAACTGTTACGTTAAATAATTTATTCCCTAATTCTTGTGATGAGAATCCTGATTCTTGTCGTGAGGAAGGATATAACTGGACAACTGATAAGGCTAAGAAGACGATTGCTGAGATTCAGGAGACTGGTGATAATGCTTATGTAGAAGCTGAGTATTCTTATCATTTGAATCGTACGACAATGCAAGAGACTAGAAAGTATGATAAGGCAGTTGGTACTTACGCCAATACTGTAACTGATACTGGTGATAATGCATTATCTTGTGAGCAAGTTACTTATAATGGTATTGATTATAGTGTTAAGTGTACTTCTAAATTCTTGGAAGAAGGCAATGGCAAGTATTTTGAAGAGGTTAAGAGAAATACAGAGTTTAAGTTATGGACAGAAGTTGATAGTAATTGTACTGATGGTTCTTGCTTAAGCAGAACTGATGCTATTGGACCATCTTGGAAATAAAAGGAGGCTTAGAAAATGAAGGAATCTTATTGGGGTTATTGGTTAATTGCTTTAGGTGTGTTTGTCATAGTTGTTATGATGCTTATATCTAATGTTTCGACATCTAGTACGCAGGATTATTACTTAATTAAGGAAATATCTGAGGCAGCGATGGTGGATGCGGTTGATTATGGGTATTATAGAGAAAGTGGTGAGCTTCGAATTAACCGCGAGAAGTTTGTTGAGAATTTTATCAGACGTTTTTCTGAGAATGCGGAATTGGATACTTATGATATAGATTTTTATAATTTGTATGAATCACCACCAAAGGCTAGTGTGCAAGTGACAAGTAAAAGTAGTTCTTATCAGGTTAGTTCAGATGCAGCATCTTTTGATATAGTTAACCGTGTTGATGCTGTTCTTGAGCTTAATACTAGCAATTAGAGTAAAAGGAGGATAAAAATGGGAAATATTATAGGTAATTTAAAAAAGTTTTTAAGTAATAAGAATACTGTTACTATATTATGTGTGATAGCTGGTATTTTAGTTTTGTATGTTGGTTATACTTGGCGTGTTAATTCGGCGCTTAGTCCAACTACTATTCCATATGCTAAGACTTCCTTATCATCTAGGCATGTTATTACGGCTGATGATATTGGTTATATGGAGGTTTCAAGTACTGTTTTGGGTAAGAGTAACAATATTATTAGGAATGCTAATCAGCTTATTGGTAAGCAGGTTTTGTATGGTACGACCATTCCTCAAAATAGTTTCTTTTATAGCGAGACAGTTGTATCAAGTGAAAGTCAACCTGATAGTGTGATTAGTGATATTCCTGATGGTTATACTAATCACACTATCAGGTTGACATTCATT